>NZ_JBKYMO010000123.1:0-13095 GCF_047302915.1 Massilia sp. CT11-108
GACCAGGGTCAAGCTGGCGACAACGTCGGCCTGCTGCTGCGCGGTACCAAGCGTGAAGACGTCCAGCGTGGCCAGGTCCTGGCCAAGCCGGGTTCGATCAAGCCGCACACCGACTTCACGGGCGAAGTGTACGTCCTGTCGAAGGACGAAGGCGGCCGTCACACCCCGTTCTTCAACAACTACCGTCCGCAGTTCTACTTCCGTACGACTGACGTGACCGGCTCGATCGTTCTGCCGGCCGACAAAGAGATGGTCATGCCGGGCGACAACGTGTCGATCACCGTCAAGCTGATCGCTCCGATCGCGATGGAAGAAGGTCTGCGCTTCGCAATCCGCGAAGGTGGCCGCACCGTCGGTGCCGGCGTGGTTGCCAAGATCATCGCCTAAGTAATACTGTTGTACCTCCGGGCGGAACGATTCTGTTCCGCCCAACAATAGAGTGTTGCGCGAAATACCCAAGTAGCGTATAATGCTCGATTCAACTAGAAGTTTTTGTAGGGGCGTAGCTCAATTGGCAGAGCGTCGGTCTCCAAAACCGAAGGTTGGGGGTTCGATGCCCTCCGCCCCTGCCACCGAATTCGGTGCCAGGCACCCGAAAGTAAATTAAGTATGTCTAATCAATCCGTGCAAACCGTCGGCACCTCGAACGACAAGTTCAAGGTCGCGCTGGCAGTGGTTGCTACGATTGCAGGTGTGGTCGGCTTTTTCATTCTGAAAGGCCAGAACAAACCAGCCCTGATGTGCGCAGGCGCACTCGTGGCTGGTTTGGCTATTGCCGTCCTGCTGTTGTGGACTTCCGCGACCGGCCGCGATTTCCTGAGCTTCGCGAAGGAATCCGTACGTGAAACGAAGAAGGTTGTATGGCCTACCCGCAAGGAAGCGACCCAGATCACCGCCGTGGTGTTCGGGTTCGTGCTGGTGATGGCAATTTTCCTGTGGGGCACGGATAAGATTCTGGAATTTCTGATGTACGACGTGATCCTGGGGTGGAAATAATAATGAGCGATAACGTTCAGCAAGATAACGTGCCGGGTGACGCCCCGGCACAAGACGCTGGTGCGCCGCTGAGTACTCCGGTCAGCAACAAGCGCTGGTACGTCGTGCATGTCTACTCCGGCATGGAGAAGAGCGTGATGCGCGGCCTGACCGACCGCATCGAGCGCGGCGGCATGCAGGAACAATTCGGCCGCATCCTGGTTCCGACCGAAGAAGTGGTCGAAGTCAAGAATGGCAGCAAATCGGTGACCGAGCGTCGCTTCTTCCCGGGTTATGTGCTGGTCGAGATGGAAATGACCGACGAGACCTGGCACCTCGTGAAGAACACGCCGAAAGTCACTGGCTTCATCGGCGGCAAGAGCAACAAGCCGACCCCGATTCCGGCGCGCGAGATCGACAAGATCATGCAGCAGGTCCAGGAAGGTGTCGAGAAGCCGCGGCCCAAAGTGCTGTACGAAGTGGGCGAGCAGGTGCGGATCAAGGAAGGCCCGTTCACCGACTTCAACGGCTCTGTCGAGGAAGTCAACTACGAAAAATCGAAGGTGCGTGTGTCTGTCACCATCTTCGGCCGCGCGACTCCGGTGGAACTGGAGTTCGGGCAGGTAGAGAAAGTCTAAAACGCCGAATCGGAGCGTCGCAGCAGCAAGGCGGAATCCGATAAGAGGAGCTCCGCCAGGAAAAGGCACTCCGAGAAAGCGTAGCGAGCGGCGGCAGTTTCGGTGGGGGCGCCCAGCCTGAGAAGCGCAGCTGTACTTCAGTACAGCGAGCATCGCAGACCGAAAATGCAACGCGCAGTAGCTTGATCGGAGCGCCGGTATGGTGGAGCGCTACCACTCATAATCGACAAAGGAGCCTATCATGGCAAAGAAAATCGTCGGTTTTATCAAGCTGCAAGTGCCGGCTGGTAAAGCAAACCCGTCCCCCCCGATCGGCCCGGCCCTCGGCCAGCGCGGTCTGAACATCATGGAATTCTGCAAGGCCTTCAATGCCAAGACTCAAGGCATGGAACCGGGCATGCCGATTCCGGTCGTGATCACCGCCTTCGCGGACAAGTCGTTCACCTTCGAGATGAAGACCCCGCCGGCAACGTACCTGATCAAGAAATTCTCGGGCGTTACCAAAGGTTCGCCGAAGCCGCACACCGACAAGGTCGGCACGCTGACCCGTGCCCAGGCTGAAGAAATCGCAAAAATCAAGCAGCCGGACCTGACCGCCGCTGACCTGGACGCTGCTGTGCGCGTCGTGGCCGGCTCGGCTCGTTCGATGGGCATCACGGTGGAGGGTATCTAATATGGCCAAGCTGTCCAAGCGCGTCAAAGAAATCAAAGCCAAGGTCGACCGTAACAAGGCCTACGCTTTCGACAACGCCGTTGCAATCGTCAAAGAATTCGCAACCGCCAAGTTCAACGAGTCGATCGACGTCGCCGTGCAACTGGGCGTGGATCCGAAGAAATCGGACCAGGTCGTCCGTGGTTCCGTCGTCCTGCCGGCTGGTACCGGCAAGACCGTGCGTGTCGCCGTCTTCGCACAAGGCGACAAGGCCGAGCAGGCTAAAGCCGCCGGCGCCGACATCGTCGGTATGGAAGACCTGGCAGAACGCGTCAAGGCCGGCGACATGCCGTTCGACGTCGTCATCGCTTCGCCGGACACCATGCGTATCGTCGGTACCCTGGGTCAGATCCTGGGCCCGCGCGGCCTGATGCCGAACCCGAAAGTCGGCACCGTGACCCCGGACGTGGCTGGCGCCGTGCGCAACGCCAAGGCCGGTCAGGTCCAGTACCGTACCGACAAGGCAGGTATCATCCACGCCACGATCGGCCGCAAGTCGTTCAGCGACGAACAGCTGAAGACCAACCTGGTCGCGCTGATCGACGCCCTGAACAAGGCCAAGCCGGCTTCGTCGAAGGGTATCTACCTGCGCAAGGTCGCGATCTCGTCGACCATGGGCGCTGGCGTGCGTGTCGATCACGCTACCCTGGCTGCTTAATAGCAAGAATTAAGTCCCTGCAAAGTAACGCAGGGCGGATCTTTGGGCTGGCGGACTGAACCCCGCCAGGCAATCAAAGACCGTTGGGCCGAAGGCAGAGCGAGTTTTAGCACCTGCCGGAGGTTAATACAAAAAACCCAACGCAGATGGCGAACCCGAACAAGTTTTGTAGTCGATGCTTTTGTCGTACTTCTTAACTTCGGACGCCGTGTTCGAACCGATGCGGGGGACGTCCCTCACATCATTTAAGGAGATTGACCGTGGGTCTTAATCTGAATGACAAAAAGGTCGTCGTCGAAGAAGTTAGCGCGAAAGTAGCAACCGCGCAAACCATCGTCGTCGCCGAGTACCGTGGCATCCAGGTTAGTGCTCTGACGAAACTCCGTGCAAATGCTCGTTCGCAGGGCGTGTACCTGCGTGTTCTGAAGAACACGCTGGCTCGTCGCGCTGTGGAAGGCACCCAGTTCGCACCCCTGGCCGACACCATGGTTGGTCCGCTGATCTACTCGATCTCGGACGACGCCGTGGCAGCCGCCAAGGTGCTCAGCGACTTCTCGAAGACCAACGACAAACTGGTGGTCAAGGGCGGTAACTACGCTGGCAAGAACCTGGATGTCGCTGGCGTCAACGCGCTGGCAAGCATCCCGAGCCGTGAAGTCCTCATCGCCCAGCTGCTGGGCGTCATGCAGGCTCCGGTGTCCGGCTTTGCACGAGTTCTGGCTGCAATCGCAGCACAAAAAGGCGAAGGTTCCGCAGCTCCGGCAGAAGCCGCAGCAGCAGAATAAGCAAGCCTTTTTGGTCAAGTACTAATCACAATCAAATATTTGGAGTTTCAAATGGCAATTAGCAAAGAAGAGTTCCTGGACGCAGTTGGCGCAATGTCGGTCATGGAACTGAACGACCTGGTCAAGGCATTCGAAGAGAAGTTCGGCGTGTCGGCAGCTGCAATGGCCGCACCGGCAGCTGGCGGCGGCGCCGCTGCACCGGCTGCTGAAGAGCAGACCGAATTCAACGTCGTCCTGACCGAAGTCGGCGCGAACAAGGTCGGCGTCATCAAGGCCGTCCGCGAAATCACCGGCCTGGGCCTGAAAGAAGCCAAGGACGTCGTTGATGGCGCACCGAAGACCGTCAAGGAAGCCCTGCCGAAAGCTGACGCTGAAGCCGCCAAGAAGAAGCTGGAAGAAGCTGGCGCCAAGGCCGAGCTCAAGTAATACATATGCAAAGGGCGCTGAATCAGCGCCCCGCGCCGGAGTCAAAGCGCGCAGATCCCCGCCGGAAGGTGGGGTATGCGGCTTTGGCTCTTTTGTCGTCCCTACGACAAAACAAGCAGTACCCTTAGGTTTTGGTAGCACCGCAGCACAGCATTATCGTAACACAGCAGCACAGGTTCCCAATCACCCGGCCGATTGCGGCGAGATTTGAGGCCTTGCATGTGGTGGCTTAACCACTGGCAATTCCTGAATTCTCATCCTTTCTGTCACTCACGGAGTGTCCATGCACTACTCATTTACTGAGAAGAAACGCATTCGCAAGTCGTTCGCGAAGCGCGCCAACGTTCACAACGTTCCCTACCTCCTCGCTACGCAGCTGGAGTCTTACGAGAATTTCCTGCAAGCGGATGCAGGGCCCTCCGTACGCAAGAACGAAGGTCTGCAATCGGCTTTCACCTCCATCTTCCCGATCGTGTCGCACAATGGTTTTGCGCGCCTCGAGTTCCTGTCCTACGTGCTGGGTGACCCCGCTTTCGACGTCAAGGAATGCCAACAACGCGGCCTGACCTTCGCGTCGCCGCTGCGCGCCAAGGTGCGCCTGGTGATCCTGGACAAGGAATCGCCGACCAAGCCCGTCGTGAAGGAAATGAAGGAACAGGAAGTGTACATGGGCGAACTGCCGCTCATGACCGCCAACGGTTCGTTCGTGATCAACGGCACCGAGCGCGTGATCGTCTCGCAGCTGCACCGTTCGCCGGGCGTGTTCTTCGAGCACGACCGCGGCAAGACGCACTCGTCGGGCAAGCTGCTGTTCTCGGCACGTATCATTCCTTACCGCGGCTCGTGGCTGGACTTCGAGTTCGACCCGAAGGACATCCTGTTCTTCCGCGTCGACCGCCGCCGCAAGATGCCGGTGACGATCCTGCTGAAAGCCATCGGCATGACGCCGGAGCAGATCCTCGCGAACTTCTTCGTGTTCGACAACTTCAACCTGCGCTCGGAAGGCGCGGAACTGGAATTCGTGGCCGAGCGCCTGCGCGGTGAAGTCGCGCGCTTCGACATCGTCGATCCGAAGACCGGCAAGACGCTGGTAACGAAGGACAAGCGCATCAACGCCAAGAACGTGCGCGACGTCGAGAACGCCGGCATCACGCACATCTCGGTGCCGGAAGACTACCTGGTCGGCCGCGTGCTGGCGAAGAACGTCGTCGACGGCGACACCGGCGAGATCATCGCCAACGCCAATGACGAGCTGACCGACGAGCTGCTGGGCAAGCTGCGCGACGCCAACATCGACGCGATCCAGACGCTGTACACCAACGACCTGGACCAGGGCGCCTACATCTCGCAGACGCTGCGCACCGACGACACCGCCGACCAGACCGCTGCCCGCGTGGCGATCTATCGCATGATGCGTCCTGGCGAACCGCCGACCGAAGAATCGGTGGAAGCGCTGTTCCACGGCCTGTTCTACAGCCCGGAACGCTACGACCTGTCGGCCGTCGGCCGCATGAAGTTCAACCGCCGTATCGGCCGTGACGAACTGGTCGGCGACATGACCCTGTCGAACGAAGACATCCTGGCCGTGATCAAGATCCTGGTCGAGCTGCGCAATGGCCGCGGCGAAGTCGACGATATCGACCACCTGGGTAACCGCCGCGTGCGTTGCGTGGGCGAACTGGCCGAAAACCAGTTCCGCGCCGGCCTCGTGCGCGTTGAGCGCGCCGTCAAGGAACGCCTCGGCCAGGCCGAAGCGGACAACCTGATGCCGCACGACCTGATCAACAGCAAGCCGATCTCGGCCGCGATCCGCGAATTCTTCGGTTCGTCGCAGCTGTCGCAGTTCATGGACCAGACCAACCCGCTGTCGGAAATCACGCACAAACGCCGTGTCTCCGCACTGGGCCCGGGCGGCTTGACCCGCGAGCGCGCCGGCTTCGAAGTCCGCGACGTGCACCCGACCCACTACGGCCGCGTCTGCCCGATCGAAACGCCTGAAGGCCCGAACATCGGCCTGATCAACTCGCTGGCACTGTTTGCCCGCCTGAACGAATACGGCTTCCTGGAAACCCCGTACCGCAAGGTCGAAGGTTCGAAAGTCACCGACAAGATCGAATACCTGTCGGCGATCGAAGAAGGCCGCTACATCATCGCCCAGGCGAACGCGCAGATCAACGAAGAAGGCCAGTTGGTCGACGAGCTGGTCTCGGCACGTGAAGCGGGCGAGACCATCCTCGTGTCGCCGGAACGCATCCAGTACATGGACGTGGCCCCGGGCCAGATCGTGTCGGTGGCGGCATCGCTGATTCCGTTCCTCGAGCACGATGACGCGAACCGCGCACTGATGGGCGCCAACATGCAGCGCCAGGCCGTGCCTTGCCTGCGTCCGGAAAAAGCCTTCGTCGGTACCGGCATCGAGCGCACCGTGGCGGTCGACTCGGGCACGACCGTGCAGGCGACCCGTGGCGGTATCGTCGATTACGTCGACGCCGGCCGCGTGGTGATCCGCGTGAACGACGAAGAAGCGCAGGCTGGCGAAGTCGGTGTCGACATCTACAACCTGATCAAGTACACCCGTTCGAACCAGAACACCAACATCAACCAGCGTCCGATCGTGAAAGTGGGCGATCGCGTGGCACGCGGCGACGTCATCGCCGACGGCGCCTCGACCGACCTGGGCGAACTGGCACTGGGCCAGAACATGCTGGTGGCGTTCATGCCGTGGAACGGCCTGAACTTCGAGGACTCGATCCTGATCTCGGAAAACGTCGTCAAGGATGACCGCTACACCTCGATCCACATCGAGGAACTGTCGGTCGTGGCGCGTGACACGAAGCTGGGCCCTGAAGAAATCACCCGCGACATCTCGAACCTGGCGGAAAACCAGCTGGCTCGCCTGGACGAGTCGGGCATCGTCTACATCGGCGCCGAAGTGCAGGCCGGTGACGTGCTGGTCGGTAAGGTGACGCCGAAGGGCGAAACCCAGCTGACGCCGGAAGAGAAGCTGCTGCGCGCAATTTTCGGTGAAAAAGCGTCGGATGTTAAAGATACGTCGCTGCGCGTGCCGTCGGGCATGGTCGGTACCGTGATCGACGTGCAGGTGTTCACCCGTGAAGGCATCGTGCGCGACAAGCGCGCCCAGCAGATCATCGACGACGAGCTGAAGCGCTTCCGCCTGGACCTGAACGACCAGCTGCGTATCGTCGAAGGCGATGCGTTCCAGCGTCTGGAGCGTCTGCTGGTCGGCAAGACCGTCAACGGCGGTCCGAAGAAGCTGGCGAAGGGTGCCGTGATCGACAAGGCCTACCTGGACGACCTGGATAAATTCCACTGGTTCGACATCCGTCCGGCCGACGACGAAACCGCCAACGCGCTGGAGGCGATGAAGGAGTCGATCAACGAGAAGCGTCACCAGTTCGACCTGGCCTTCGAAGAGAAGCGCAAGAAGCTCACGCAGGGCGACGAGCTGCAGCCGGGCGTGCAGAAGATGGTCAAGGTCTACCTGGCCGTCAAGCGCCGCCTGCAGTCGGGCGACAAGATGGCAGGCCGCCACGGTAACAAGGGTGTGGTCTCGCGTATCGTGCCGGTGGAAGACATGCCGTTCATGGCCGACGGTACGCCGGCCGACGTCGTGCTGAACCCGCTGGGCGTTCCGTCGCGTATGAACGTCGGTCAGATCCTGGAAACCCACCTGGGTTGGGCAGCGAAAGGTCTGGGCCTGCGCCTGGGCGAAATGATCAAGGCCAAGGCCGAGACCGAGCAACTGCGCGCGTTCCTGGGCAAGATCTACAACGAAACGGGCAAGAAGGAAGACCTGGACAACTTCAGCGACCAGGAAATCGTCGAGCTGGCGAACAACCTCAAGAACGGCGTGCCGTTCGCGACCCCGGTGTTCGACGGTGCCCACGAAGAAGAGATCCGCCGCATGCTGGATCTGGCCTTCCCGGACGAGATCGCGGCCCACCTGGGCATGACCCCGTCGAAGAACCAGGTCACGATGTACGACGGCCGCACCGGCGAAGCATTCGAGCGCAAGGTGACCGTGGGCTTCATGCACATGCTGAAGCTGCACCACCTGGTCGACGACAAGATGCACGCCCGCTCGACCGGTCCGTACTCGCTGGTGACGCAGCAGCCGCTGGGCGGTAAAGCCCAGTTCGGTGGCCAGCGCTTCGGTGAGATGGAGGTGTGGGCACTGGAAGCGTACGGCGCATCGTACGTGCTGCAGGAAATGCTGACCGTCAAGTCGGACGACGTGAACGGCCGTACCAAGGTGTACGAGAACCTGGTCAAGGGCGACCACGTGATCGATGCGGGTATGCCGGAATCGTTCAACGTGCTGGTGAAGGAAATCCGCTCGCTGGGTATCGACATCGATCTCGAGCGCAGCTAATAGCCAGTACGCCGTCGTCCCCGCGCAGGCGGGGACCCATGCTGAAGTGGCTAAAGTGGCTCAGTATGGGTTCCCGCTTTCGCGGGAACGACGGAAGCGAAGTAAAGAATTCAATCACCCGGAGTGATAAATGAAAGCACTGCTCGATCTATTCAAGCAAGTTCAGCAAAACGAGAGCTTCGACGCCATCAAGATTGGCCTGGCGTCGCCCGAGAAAATCCGTTCGTGGTCGTTCGGCGAAGTCAAGAAGCCGGAGACCATCAACTACCGTACGTTCAAGCCGGAACGTGATGGCCTGTTTTGCGCGAAAATCTTTGGTCCGATCAAGGACTACGAATGCCTGTGCGGCAAGTACAAGCGCCTGAAGCACCGCGGCGTCATCTGCGAGAAGTGCGGCGTCGAAGTCACCCTGGCGAAAGTCCGTCGTGAGCGCATGGGCCACATCGAGCTGGCCTCGCCGGTCGCGCACATCTGGTTCCTGAAGTCGCTGCCGTCGCGTCTGGGCATGGTCCTGGACATGACGCTGCGCGATATCGAACGCGTCCTGTACTTCGAAGCATACGTCGTGACCGATCCGGGCATGACCCCGCTGAAGAAGTGCCAGATCATGTCGGAAGACGACTACGCCGCCAAGTACGAAGAGTACGGCGACGACTTCACCGCATTCATGGGCGCCGAAGGCATCCGTGAACTGCTGCGCTCGATCGACATCGACCGCGAAGCCGAAGCCCTGCGCGTCGAACTCAAAGAGTCGAAGTCGGAAGCCAAGATCAAGAAATACGCCAAGCGCCTGAAAGTGCTCGAGGCGTTCCAGCGTTCGGGCATCAAGCCGGAATGGATGATCATGGAAGTGCTCCCGGTCCTGCCGCCGGAGCTGCGTCCGCTCGTCCCGCTGGATGGCGGCCGTTTCGCCACGTCCGACCTGAACGACCTGTATCGCCGCGTCATCAACCGTAATAACCGCCTGAAGCGCCTGATGGAACTGCGCGCTCCGGAGATCATTACGCGTAACGAAAAGCGCATGCTGCAGGAAGCAGTGGACTCGCTGCTGGACAACGGCCGTCGCGGCAAAGCGATGACCGGCGCCAACAAGCGTCCGCTGAAGTCGCTGGCTGAAATGATCAAGGGTAAGGGCGGCCGCTTCCGTCAGAACCTGCTGGGCAAGCGCGTCGACTACTCGGGCCGTTCGGTCATCGTGGTGGGTCCGCAGCTGAAACTGCACCAGTGCGGTCTGCCGAAGCTGATGGCCCTCGAGCTGTTCAAGCCGTTCATCTTCAACAAGCTGGAACTGATGGGTCTCGCAACGACCATCAAGGCTGCGAAGAAGCTCGTCGAGCAGCAGGAACCGGTCGTCTGGGACATCCTGGAAGAAGTCATCAAGGAACACCCGGTGATGCTGAACCGTGCGCCGACGCTGCACCGTCTCGGTATCCAGGCGTTCGAGCCGGTCCTGATCGAAGGTAAAGCAATCCAGCTGCACCCGCTGGTCTGCGCGGCGTTCAACGCCGACTTCGACGGTGACCAGATGGCAGTCCACGTCCCGCTGTCGATCGAAGCACAGATGGAAGCGCGTACGCTGATGCTGGCGTCGAACAACATCCTGTTCCCGTCGAACGGCGAACCGTCGATCGTGCCGTCCCAGGATATCGTGCTGGGTCTGTACTACGCGACCCGCGAGGCGATCAACGCCAAGGGCGAAGGCATGCTGTTCCCGGACGTGTCGGAAGTCATCCGCGCGTACGACAACAAGGAAGTCGAACTGGCGACCCGCATCACCGTGCGTATCGTGGAATTCCCGCGCAACGCCGAAGGCGGCTTCGACCAGACGCTGACCCGCTACGAGACCACGGTCGGCCGTGCGATCCTGTCCGAGATCCTGCCGAAAGGCCTGCCGTTCTCGGTGCTGAACCGCGCGCTGAAGAAGAAAGAGATCTCGAAGCTGATCAACACGTCGTTCCGCAAGTGCGGCCTGCGTGCGACCGTCGTGTTCGCCGACAAGCTGATGCAGTCGGGCTTCCGTCTCGCAACGCGCGCCGGTATCTCGATCGCCGTCGACGACATGCTGATCCCGGACGTCAAGAAGGGCATGATCGCGACCGCCGAAGCGGAAGTGAAGCAGATCGAGCAGCAGTACGCCTCGGGTCTGGTCACCGCCGGCGAGCGTTACAACAAGGTCGTCGACATCTGGGGCAAGACCTCGGACGAAGTGGGCAAGGCGATGATGGACCAGCTGAAAGTGGAGCCGGTCACGAAGCGCGACGGCACGCAAGGCACGCAAGAGTCGTTCAACGCCATCTACATGATGGCCGACTCGGGCGCCCGCGGTTCCGCGGCCCAGATCCGTCAGCTGGCCGGTATGCGCGGCCTGATGGCGAAGCCGGACGGTTCGATTATCGAAACGCCGATTACCGCGAACTTCCGCGAAGGCCTGAACGTTCTGCAGTACTTCATCTCGACGCACGGCGCCCGTAAAGGTCTGGCCGACACCGCGCTGAAGACGGCAAACTCGGGTTACCTGACCCGTCGTCTGGTCGACGTGACGCAGGATCTGGTCGTGACGGAAGACGATTGCGGCACCACCAACGGCACGCACATGAAGGCGATGGTCGAAGGCGGTGAAGTGATCGAAGCCCTGCGCGACCGTATCCTGGGCCGCGTGACCGGTACCGACGTCGTCAATCCGGAAACGCAGGAAACCCTGTACGAAGCCGGCACGCTGCTGGACGAAGACATGGTCGAAGAGATCGAGCGCCTGGGCATCGACGAAGTGAAGGTCCGCACGCCGCTGAACTGCGACACCCGTTATGGCCTGTGCGCGAAGTGCTACGGCCGTGACCTGGGCCGCGGTATGCTGGTGAACTCCGGCGAAGCCGTCGGCGTCGTGGCAGCACAGTCGATCGGTGAGCCGGGTACCCAGCTGACCATGCGTACGTTCCACATCGGTGGTGCGGCATCGCGTGCGGCAGTGGCATCGTCGGTGGAAGCCAAGTCGAACGGTACGGTCCGCTTCACGGCGACCATGCGTTACGTGACCAACGGCAAGGGCGCCCAGATCGTCATTTCGCGTTCGGGCGAAGTGCTGATCACGGACGACCATGGCCGCGAGCGCGAGCGTCACAAGGTGCCGTACGGCGCGACGCTGGCCGTCCAGGACGGCATGGTCGTCAAGGCCGGCGTGCCGCTGGCAACGTGGGACCCGCTGACCCGTCCGATCATCACGGAATACGGTGGCACGATCAAGTTCGAGAACGTGGAAGAGGGCGTCACCGTCGCTCGCCAGGTCGACGACGTGACCGGCCTGTCGACCCTGGTGGCGATCGACCCGAAACGCCGCGGTTCGGCCAGCAAGGTCCTGCGTCCGCAGGTCAAGCTGCTGAACGAACAAGGCCAGGAAGTCAAGATCGCGGGCACGGAACACGCCGTGACGATCGGCTTCCAGGTCGGCGCGCTGATCATGGTGAAGGACGGCCAGCAGGCATCGGTGGGTGAAGTGCTTGCACGTATCCCGACCGAATCGCAGAAGACCCGTGACATTACCGGTGGTCTGCCGCGCGTTGCCGAGCTGTTCGAAGCCCGTTCGCCGAAAGATGCCGGCATGCTGGCGGAAGTCACCGGTACGGTCGCATTCGGTAAAGAGACCAAGGGCAAGCAGCGCCTGGAAATCACCGACATGGACGGCAACAAGCACGAGTTCCTGATCACCAAGGACAAGCAAGTGCTGGTGCACGACGGCCAGGTGGTGAACAAGGGCGAGATGATCGTGGACGGCCCGGCCGATCCGCAAGACATCCTGCGCCTGCTGGGTATCGAAGCGCTGGCCCGCTACATCGTCGACGAAGTGCAGGACGTGTACCGTCTGCAGGGCGTGAAGATCAACGACAAGCACATCGAGGTGATCGTTCGCCAGATGCTGCGTCGTGTTCAGATCGTCGAAGCCGGCGACACCGACTACATCGTCGGCGAGCAGGTGGAGCGTTCGGAACTGCTGGAAGAAAACGACCGCGTGACGGCCGCAGGCAAGCTGCCGGCGACCTACGAGAACGTGCTGCTGGGTATCACGAAGGCATCGCTGTCGACCGACTCGTTCATCTCGGCCGCATCGTTCCAGGAAACCACCCGCGTGCTGACCGAAGCGGCGATCATGGGCAAGCGCGACGGTCTGCGCGGCCTGAAGGAAAACGTCATCGTCGGTCGCCTGATCCCGGGCGGTACCGGTCTGGCATTCCACCGCGCCCGCAAGGAGAAAGAAGCGTGGGAAGCGGAAGAGCGCGCAGCGCTGCTGCAGCAGGAAAAGGCCAACATGGCTGCCGAGCTGCAGGCGATGGAAGACCAGCAGAACGCTGCGGCTTCGGTCGAACAGCATCACGGCGACGGCGAGTGATCGCTTCAGCCTTGGCTTAATCAGCTGATGAAAACGGCACCTCGAGGGGTGCCGTTTTTTTTGGTGCGCCCAGCATGGGCGCACTCTTGTGGGTGGAAGTCCCGCCGCGAGCTGACCACAGCGAGCG
>NZ_JBKYMO010000124.1:0-13094 GCF_047302915.1 Massilia sp. CT11-108
TCGGCAGCGTCATAGTTTTTTTAGAGACAGTTCGGCCAGCCCGGCCGCATGGCCGGCATTGCGCGTGACGACCGTGACGGGTTCGCCCCGGCGCAGCAGTGCGCGGGCCGTGGCCGAGCCGACGTGGCCGGTGCCTCCGATGATGATGTGCATGACGATCTCCTTTCGTAACCGAAGAAAGGAAGATCTTAAGAGGGAGTCCTGACAGTTTTTGTCAGGAGCGACAGAAGGTCAGCGGCCGATCATCAGGTGGGGCGCGGTTTTCTTTTCGTACGTCGGTGAGCTTCGCCGACGAACGTATCCTCAGCTATATTTTTCTTTACTTGGGCTGAAGTAATCGAGGAATCAGGCGTGCCCGCGGTCGTTTCGTGCAGTCGCACGATCTTGTGTAATTCGTCGTCCAGTGCGGCAGCCCTCAAGTTGAGTGCCCGAATGTAGCTGGAAAGTTCTTCCCTCTTCGCGAGGGCATTATGGATGGCCTTTGAAAACTCCGTGTCATGGTTCGTCGTGATTATTCGGTCACTGACGGACTGTGGCTGGTCATCGGCATGCAACTCACGTTTGATCGGAACGAACGCCACCTCCAGGCCAAAGAACTGTCCAATGCGATTCATTGTCGCGACAGTGGGGTTTGCCTGGCCAAGCTCGATCGCCTTGATGACGCGTGCACTGACCCCGCGATGACGAGCGAATTCTTCCTGCGTCATGCCGGCGATCGCGCGCATTTCGCGCACGCCTTCGGTCAGCGACAGCCTGGCGGCGGCCGCGGCCTCCAGCATTCGGTCGCGCCGTTCACGGGCCTCTGCCTTGTCCTGTTCGGGCAGAGCCAACTGCTCGGGTTGAAGGCACCGGCACGCAGCAAAGGCAGGTCGGAAGCCTGGGCGTCGGGGAGCTTCAGATGGTCGAGAAGGAAGCGGCGTCCGTTACCCTGCGGTACGAGATCGTACAGAAAAGTGGGCCAGGTTTTCCGGACATGACGGTCTGCGTCCACGGGGAGAACCAGCGATATCGGGGGCGGTGCATTGCCGAAGGCGTAGAGCAGATCGTATTCGAACACACAGTCGTTCGGCCGGAAGCCATTCCGCACCACATCGGAGAAGCTTGCCTGCGCCGCTTCCAGCCACTCGCCTTCGTGAAAAATCTCGATATGACAGTCCATGCCCGGCTTGTGCTTTAAAAGTGCATTAAAAGGTACTGGAAGAGTATATCAGTCGAAGCCACGTACGGGAAAATCCGCATCCCGCTGGATCCAGTTGCGCGGCGAATAGGCAGTGCGCGCATCCGTCACGTGCAAGGTAAACGCATGCCGCGACACCGCCGAGCGATTGGGCGCGCTGTAGTGCGGCAGCAGCCCATGGAAGCAGACGAGATCCCCGGCCTTCGCGGCCAAAGGCACGGCCGTGCTGTCGTCCGGCCACGGCGTACTGTCCAGTTTTTCCATCGCGATGGCATCGTCGTCGCGGAGAAAACGCTCGCGCAGCGGGCCGCGGTGGCCGCCCGGTTCGACCCACAGGCAGCCGTTCTCGATGGTCGCGTCTTCCAGCGCGAACCAGAACGTCGTCACGCTGATCGGCGTGGAATCGAAGAACGTCGCGTCCTGGTGCCAGCGCACTTCGCCGCCGATGCCGGGCTGCTTGAAGATGTAGCTCTACTAGCGGTTTGCACCCCATGCCTGTAAACTGGGGGCATGGATACCAATACGCCCAAACCGCTCGCCTATAGCTACCGTAGATTCTCTCACGCCAAACAGAACGAGGCCGGGAGCCTCAAACGTCAGAAGGATATCGCCGTAGGGTATTGTCAGAAACACAATCTACAGCTTGTCGAGGATGAACAGTACACATTTTTGGATAGGGCCACTTCGGCATTCGATGGAAAGAACCTTGATGACAAGGCCGAGCTACGACGCTTCCATGATCTGGTAGAGGCCGGGTCAATCCCGGAGGGTTCGTATCTGATCGTTGAATCACTCGATAGGTTGTCTCGTCAACATCCGAGGCAAGCGCTTCCAAGGTTCCTCGATCTTCTGAACGCTGGAATCAACATCGTAAGCGTCAATGATGACAAGGTTTACAAAGCCGGGAAGGTGGACGAGCTGGACCTAATCGTCAGCATCATGGAAATGTCGCGTTCGCACAGCGAGAGTTCCAACAAATCCAAACGCGTTGGCAAGGCATGGCGTGACAAGCAGGAGGACGCCCGGAACGAGCGTAAGCCGATGGGAGCTACCCGGCCTGCTTGGCTCGATCCAGTGTACCGGGATGACGACAAGGACAAGCTGAAGAGGAAGCCAACACACTATGTCGTCAACGAAGCGAAGAAGCAGATCGTCAAGGACATCTTCCAATGGACGATTGACGGCTATGGACGCGAGGCGATTGCTAGGAGGCTGAACGAAGCGGGGATACCATCGTTCAAGGGGAAGACGTGGGGCGGCTCCAGCGTTGCCCAGATATTGAAGAGTCCCACGGTTCTCGGTATTTACCAGCCGTACAGCGGCAAGGGCAAGGAGCGCGTCAAGGTCGGGGAGCCGATAACGGGCCTGTATGAACCAATCATCGATGAGCGGACGTTCTACGAGGCCCAGCAAGCGACTACAGAGCGGTTCATAACGGGAGCGAAGAAGCAGTCACGCGGATATAACGTGTGGCAACGAATCCTTCGCTGTACGCGATGCCATGCGGCACTGAACGTCTATACCAAAGGAGCGAAGCAGCCCCCTTACCTCCGCTGTTACGAGGCCGGAAAGGGAAAGTGTGACGCTAGGTCGATCCGACTGGACCGGGCCGACGAAGTGTTCAAGGAGCTGCTTACCAAGGTGAACAGTCTGGCGCTGGTGCAGAGTGACGCCCGTAGCCTTCAGGCGCAACTGAACGAGGTACGGGGCCGCATGGCCGAGCAACAACGGGCAAGGGCTGAAACGTTGGATTTCTTGCGTACCCGTCCATCGTCAACGCTACGAGCAGAGGTAGCGGATGCAGACGACGAGATAGCACGACTGGAAGAACGGGAGCTGGAGCTGGAGAAAGCGCTTGCGGCAGACCGCATCACGAACAAGGAAGACTTCTTCGCACGGCTGGACTTGGTCAGCAAGGAGGGGCGAGCTAGGGCTAACGAGCTGCTGAAGCGGCTGGGAATCCTTGTCACCGCGTTCAAGGAAGCGGACGACTCGATTACGTATCAGGTGCACAAGAAGGAACTCAAAATCTTGAGGATCGTAGATACCGGGAAGACGCTCCAGACCGTCAGCTACAGTACGGACGTGACGATGGCGATGTTCGATCAAGGTGAAATTCGTGAGGATGAACTTGAGGTCAATGTCGGGTTCAATCGAAGGCTCAAGTTGAAGAAGAAGCCGGAGACGGCTTGACCAGTGTTTCTCCAGCCGTGATTTTTGAAAAGGAAATTTTTGCAAATTGCCCTTCCGGGCAGATAGGCCGGAACCGTCTGGAATATATCACTGGAAAGTGAAAAACTGCCGGGGAGCGAGCGGGTTGCTTAACACATCGCCGGGGCGGGTCGAATGGCCTTCCCGGTCGTGGCAAATATCGATAGGGCCGTCCGGAGGGGGCGGATGGGGTAACACTACCATTCGAGCGTAGAACGGCTCCTAGAGCCTCTGAACGCGTCCTAGGGCCATCAGCAGGGCCGGGAGTCACTAGGACTGGAGCCCGCAGGTAAAGGACAATCGCCAGGAAGGCCATTTAAAGGCTCATAGAGACGATTTGATGAGTTTGGCTACGTAGCCATCAACTCATGCATTAGAAGGCCGTAGCGGGCCTCCTATCGCGTCTCATGCGCTTTCCTGTGCTTTGAGCAAGGCCGCTTGCTTCGCTACCGTGCCACGGCTGCATCCTACCAGTTCCATAATTTCGTTCCAGCTTGATTGACCGGCTTTCAGGTGACGTTGGATCAGGGCGTTACGGTCGGCGTCTTCCTTGCGACCCTTGTACACGCCTTTGGCCTTCGCTTTCTCGATACCCTGTGCAGCACGGCGGCGACGGTCTTCGTAGTCCTTACGAGCGATAGCGGCTAGCATGTCCAGCATCATGTCATTCACTGCCGCGAACATACGGGCCATCGTGGGATCGGTGGTCGTCATCATCCACGACGTAGGCAGGTCCAGTGCTACTACTTTGATTTCCTTCTTCTTCAACGTGGCCTTCAACGATTCCCAGTCGGCTTCGTCTAGACGGGACAGGCGGTCTACCTGTTCCAGCAACAGCATGTCGCCGGGGTGGGCGTCGTCGATCAGTTTAAACAGGGCTGGGCGCTGGAGTGATGCACCGGATTCGTTCTCGACGTAGAACGCTGCGATCTTGAGCCCCTTGTCAGCGGCGAACTGTTCCAGTTGCTCTTTGGCACGATTTGCATCCGTCTCTTTCGTGGATGCTCTGAGGTATGCACGTACAAACATGTTGTTCCTTTCAAGCTGCTGTGTCGATGAGTCTATTATACACAGTCTATTAAATAAGGTCCATTATAAATGGTCCATTTGAATTCTGATGCCCTTGGGCTACCTCGTCGGCATCGGTCTATCTGGGGCATGCCCTATTTGCACCAGTCGATGTCTGGATGGTGCAACCGATCAGTAAAGAAGTTTGCTTCGTGACAATTACTGTTTTATTATGAAATTCCTAAAACATATATTGTCCAAAACTATGTCCTTGAACATGAACCGGGTTATCGTTGCCTCTGCATTCGGAGCAGTGGTCGCTTTGAGTGGTTGCGTTACTGCCGAACCCGTCCCAATGCGTCAAGCGTTTCCGACAACCGAACCGCGTTACGCGCCAGAACTGAACACAATCAGTAAGGCAGAGCTGGGCGATTCGATAGTTTCTAAAGAGTACGTCTCTCGGGTGCGTGCTATCACCGTCGAAGGGGGGGCTGACGATCCAAACCCGCCCGGAACGACATCTGTTTTTCCCGGCGACCTTGAACTGATCGCGTCGCGTCCGGAAGGAGAGTATTACGCTGGGACCAACACCTACTATGTGATGTTAGGTCAGAGAGTACCGATGGGCGAACGTGGAGGCGTGTTCGTCCCAAGCGACAAGTCGAAGCCTGCCGTGATTTACCACTTCGCTAACGGATATCGTTACGGCACCAAGCCGATTGCCTACACCCCAAAGGAAATTGTCAGATTTACGGCTGAGAGCTTCCGTCGTGAACTCGTCTACAGCGGGGTATCGCAGAACACGCTTACGCTGATGTATCGCGAGTTCAAGGACAACTTTGCGCGTCCCGCGTTCACGCAAGAGCTGAAATATGACCTATCCCAAAGCCGTGTGATCGGCTACAAGGGCGCACGATTTGAAGTCGTTGACGCAGGTAACACAGCCATCACGTATAAGGTCCTGAGCGTCCTTCAATAATCGAACTGAACCGTCAAAAGCCGCGCTCAACAGCCTTGTCCGATCTGATCCCGCTCTCTATCGGCTAGGGCTGATGAGCGTCGTAGACATGCCGGACGGCAAGTCGTACACTGAATCATCTCGTTACAACACAGGGGAAACTAAGTGTCACAGTTAGTTGCTGATTGCCCGCGATGCGACGCACAGAAAATCACGTTCAATGTTCTCGCCTCTAACCATGTACATACTAATTGGGGTTGGCAAAGGTATTGGGAAGCGTACAGCGTGTGCGGCCATTGTGACAATGGAACGATTTTTCTCGTCAGTCAGCAAGATCGGGGAACCGATACTATGTTCGACCGAGTGAAAGGTCGTCTTGAGGCTCTCGATGTAGTCATCAATGGTTTTGTTAATGTCGAGAGATACCTCTCTATCGGAGATATTGCTGCCGAGCCTCCTCCGGAGTACCTTCCTGAGCACATACTTGCTGCATTCAACGAAGGCGCGAAATGCCTTGCTGTAGGCTGCTTCAATGCTGCGGGAACCATGTTCCGTCTTTGCGTCGACATGACGACAAAGGAAAAACTTCCAAGCGGCGATGTCGAGGGGCTAAATTCCAAAACTCGTCGTGATCTTGGCCTGCGGCTACCGTGGTTGTTCGATAATCGCTATCTTCCGGAAGACCTTCGCGACTTGTCCCACTGCATCAAGGAAGACGGAAACGACGGGGCGCACCAAGGAACGCTAACTGAGGCCGACGCTCTCGATTTGCTCGACTTTACGACCGAACTGTTGGAGCGTATCTATACGCAACCGGAGAAGGTAAAACTTGCGGCTGAGCGTAGGGCACAACGCCGCTCCACGTAAGCCGCTCCTGTCATTCCGCTCAGGACAGCTCCGGGTCCTGAGCCTTCCTCCGCACTCCGAGCGACTCCGACATCACCATCAGCTCTGCTTCACGCTTAGGCAGGGAGTAGCACTTCACTTCCCTTCCGGTAGGGTCAAAATAGCTGCCGGAAAAATTTCCGTGAGCGATTCCGGGGGCTACCCGGTCCATCGTGTTTTTCCGAACACGATCTGAGGTTGCAATTGATGTTTCCGTGACTCCAGTAGTGCGACAATGACACATCACTAGTTTCAGGAGTCGTCATGCATCAGTTTTGGGGGAACGTCGGCCGAGTGTTGCGATGGATAGTTATTTCGGCGGTATTGGTAGCACCCATCATCGTCTACATTTGGACGTTCGGTACAGTAATTAGCAACGATCCGAATCTATGGAGTGCGATGGGGTCGGCGATGTCGGGTATCTACGGCCCGATCCTGTCAGTCCTCACGTTTTTCGTGTTAATCATGCAAGTGCGCATGCAACGAGAAACGAACGTCCATACATACGAACAGGCGTACTTACAAAACGCCAAGGCCGATTTGGATTTCTACCTGGCTCAGTTGGTCAAGGCTCTCGAAAAGAGCTACGGTTCTGACATCCCTGCGCGTACGATTCTTCGCCGTTGGTACGAGCAAGCAACAGTTGAGCAGCTTTCCGGCGAACCGCTGAAGCAAGCAGCGAAAGAGATGGAACAACGCGTCCCACAACTCCAAGCGATTTGGGCCGCTATTTATCCGATCTATGCCGGTTTAAGTTCCAGCTCTCGGACACAGTTCAACCTGCACTTCGTCTCTGCAAAACAGAAGACCATTGCAATGATTTCGTTCCCGACTTGCGTTGCACTGGATCATTACCTTCATTGCATCACAGAAGGGAGATTGGGCTACGTGTACCAGTTCAGCCCTACTCTGTCGCCTTCAACTTAACTCCATAGTCCAACAACACTACTTCCCGGCCCCTCGGTCAATAGGGTAGCCGGGGATTTGCCCTTGTCGATGGCCTTGTCGTACGCTCGTACGTCCATCGTTGGCTTTGCTGGGTGTTTGTTGGCGTATCCAATAAACCCGTACGTGTTCTCTAGCTCGTAGGCGACCATTCCCGGCGTTCGCAGTACGCCTTGGGTGAACAGGTACTTCCTTACCTCGTCAATATCCATATCGGCGTCCACTGCCTGTTCGTACAAGCTGGCGATGTAGCGGGTTGCTGGCGTCATTTGCCCTCCCGTTCCTCCGCTGCGATACGGGCTAGTTCGTCCGCTACCGTCTTGCCGGATGGCTTCGGAGCCGTCCAACGGGTGACAGGCTTCGTTGGCGTCGTCGGCATGGTCGGCTGGCGCTGGGCTACTGGCTGGGCCTGCTGGGCTTCCTGCTTCGCTTCTGCTGCGATCTGGAGCAAGTGGAGCCGTACCAGTTCGTTGCTTGAATTCGGTAGTGGAGCCGAGGGATTGAGAGTTGTCGGTGCTGCTGGCTTCTGGTGCTTCTGTAGTTCGCGTTTCATGTTGTTCACTTTCGTTAGGTTGTGGGGCTGCTGGTGCAGCGGGAGTGGACATAAGGGCGTCCCTGTACTTCTGGCGCTGGGCTTCACGCTTCGCGATGTTCGATGTGAACTCGGAGCCGAAGTACGTCTCACGGCCCGGTACATCGCTTTTCGACCGCACTTTCAGGAAGTAGGTAGCCCACTTGATGCAATCGGCCAGCTTGTCCGGCGTGTTCATGCGGGCGAACATCTGCCCACCGTGCATACGGTTCTTCGGGGGCTCGATGCGGATACTCAGCTTCCTACGCTTGATGCGTCGAGCGATGAAACCGCCTTCTGTCACGTCCAACAGGTCGGACGGGAAGTGTTTGGCTGTTTCAACGATGACGAATGCGTGAGCATGAATACCGCCTTTCTCGTCTCCGACTTCGTACGCCCCGATGTATTCGGCTCTGCACTTGGTGCGGATATGGCGCATGATGGCCTTCATCGTTGCTTGGTATTCATCCTTGGTAGAGCCCGATAGGATGAACTGGTAGGCGATAGCGTCTTTCAGATCGTGAGTGGTAAATACCTGCTGTAGCGTATTCAGCTTTCGTCTTGAATGTAGACCTCCGTTCTTCTCGTGCTTCAGGATGTCATTGGTGTATTTCGTACGTGCCATTATCGTTCTTTCATTTATGCTTCTACTGGGCTCCCTGTAAGGGGGAGCCAATAGGGGAAGGAGTATTGACTATTTCGATATCCTTCTATTGTTTAACTACTTCTTTATCTCTTACTCTTTATTACGGCAGAGGATTCGTTTGTCATTTCCATCAGCAAGAGCCTCACTTTTCATAGGAGCGGAGGCATAAAATACGGGTGGATTTGAAAATGTTCTAATACGTCGATTACACCTTTGCGATGGCGGTAGCTAGGTCGATCAAATGACCAATCATTTTCGATCCGCCCACGCTGTGTAGCTCTGATAGCCTCTGCAACTTTTGCCACTGATTCGGCTCTAGGTAAATCTGTTGACGCTGTAGTTCGTTCCCGTCGTCAAATAGGACAGCTTGGCGGGAGCTATTCGGAATCGGTGTCACTTTCACAACGTGCGACTTGCGGTAATTCATATATGTTGTTCTTTCATTAATGTTTGTGGAACGCGCAGGACATAAGGAACCCTTGGCCTGTTGGCTAGATGCGTACGTTCTGCGGGTGTAGTTACTACTGTGCCGGGACGGCGGAGGCGCTTCCTCGCGGGGAAGGCCGGAGGGAGGGCTTTACTTCGTCAGGCGGGCACGTTCTGCCGCTGCTGTCGCTTCGATCTGCGCAATTTCTGCTGCTGTACGTTGGCGGAGGGCCGCGATTTGTTTTTGAAGCGCTTCTTCCGCTGCTTTTACTTCACGCTCCAGAGCTTGACGCTTTTCTTCTTCAACGATACGACGGGCTTCTTCGCGTACTTGTTTCTGGTGTTCGCGTTCCTCTGCTTCGCGGCTCAGGTCCGTTGATTCCTTTGCTTTGTTGATCGCGAGTTCATCGGGTGAGCCGATTACCATCGTGAAAAACGCCATACCGTTTTGCATTACTTCGATTGGTGCATCGGAGAAACAATATCCGTTACGTGCATGTACCACGCTTTCCGCAAATGCTAGGTTGGCTGGAGCGGCAATCTTGATTGCGAAGGGGCGCTTCTGCACTGCTGGCGCTTCTGGTACTACTGGAGCCGTAACGGCTGGGGTTGATTTACTTGTCATACTATTCCTTTCAGTTAGTGGTTGATTTGATGCCACGGTGTCTGATGTACTGTGAAACGCGTTCGCGATTCCAAATCAGTCCGGACGGCGTTTCAAACTGCTGCTCATTGAGGCGGGCAGCAATTGAACGAAGCGTGCTATGGGGGCGAAGCGCTGTAATCACTTCGTCTACCATTGTGTAATAGTCCGCATTACGCAGCGGCATCCCGAAAGCCGGGATCGCGTTTTTTACGAGCATAGGTATGCCTCCTTTGTGAGGATGAGTTTTCGGTGTGGGATTGGTCCGAGGGCTGGACCGATGAATAATGCTTAGATCGATGTAGACATGTGATCTGTCTACCCCGTATCTTACACCATGGAAGCTTTCTTGTCAACCAGTGTATATACACACTTGACATACCGATAAATCGTCATCGCCCACCGGGGGAAGTTGAATCTGCCAAAGAGGCAACTTTCCACCGCTCGATAATAGAACTTTGTGTCCACCAACGTGGTATTTCATGCACGCCGATACACAAACTTTCCATCGCCCGTTACTGCAAATTTCGCGTCATTTTCCCTATGGGAGACGATCCAAAACGCTACCAGCGAACGCCGGTACTTTTTCGTGCTGTCAGAGGGCGTTTCGTCGCAACTCGGGGCCGTTTACTGCTTAAATTTTGTGCAAAAAGAAGGGCTGACGAAAGTGTCCCGACTAAGCAAATCGAGGGGGGCCGGGATGAACCGAAATTGGGCTAGTCCGGGTATCGGCGTCTGTCGATGCCTGTAGTCATGGGGTGTAAAACAACAAACGATCTACATCGATTGCCAGATCTGCGGCTGTTCCAGGCCCAGGTCGCGCGCGACGGCCGCCAGCTTCGCATCGTGCGTAAACGCCTTGAACACGGGGTCGAGGTCGTGCATGGCGTGGCCGATCTTGTTGATCGACAGGGCCTTGGCCTGCTTCAGCTGGCCGTCCGGGCCGAAGGCTTCCTCTTCGAAGAAGCAGCGGATCGTGTTGTCCGAGCCGAGGAACCAGGCGTCGCTGGCTCTCGCCTGGTCGCGCGTCGTGAAGATGGCGCGCGACTCCGCGGGATCGAACGCGTCGACGATTTCGCCGGCGCGTGCGCGCAGGCGCGCGATCTCGTCGGGCGCTTTGAAATTCGGGATGACGATGTAGCCGTCGCGCCGGTACCGGTCGCGTTGTTCGGGAGTGAGCATGGCGTGGTCCTTCGACTAAACCATGCCATTGTAGATCAGGCGGCCACCGTCCACGCACCGTCCGCATACACGCGCTCGTCGTCCAGGTACACCGCGTCCGTCACGACGAACACGTCGATGTGGTAGCGCGCATCCTTGCGCTTGAACCCCGGTTTCGCATACACGCCATGCTTGGCGCCCAGCGACAGGTGGATGCCGCACATGCGCTCGTACGTGCCGATGTCGTCCACGCGGCGCTCGCGCGTGAAGGCGCGGTTCATGCCGAAGCCGAGTTCGCGCACCCAGACTTCGCCCTCGTCGCGGCGGATGATGTCGAGGACTTCCTGGAACGCCGGCGTGACGTTCTCCGTGCCGACCACGCGGCCCTTGTCGATGACGAGCGTGATCGGTGACTCGGGCCGGTTGACGAGGTAAGCCGTGTCGCCGAACACGTGGACTTGCGCGCGCCCGCTGACGGCTTCCAGGTCCCGCGCTTCCGTGAACACTTCGCCGATCGGGAACTGGCCGCCGACATTGTTCATCGCGCTGTAGTCGCCCACGTTCAGCTTGGCGCTCTCCAGCGGCGAGTCGAATACGAGGACGTCGCCGCCGCCATGCACCTCGGCACGGCGGGCGCGGTCGATGCGCGCCTTCAGCGCATGGCCCACGCCGCGGAAGTAGGCGGGATCGTAGGCCAGCGCCTCGATGTAGTGCCCGCCCTGCGCGCCCGGCATGCGCGACAGGTGCACGTGCTCGATCACCTTCAGGCCCAGCTTGAAGAGTTCCACGCGCAGGCGGAAGCCGTCGAGGCGGAAGTTCGTCGACTGCACCAGGACGACGAGGTCCTGCGGCGCCAGCGTGCGGAACGTCGCGAGCACCTCGTCGGGGGCCACCGTGTCGAAGTCGACGAAAGAAGCGTCCGGCAGGTTCGCGCGGTACGCGGCGACGAGGGTGAGGGCCAGGGCCGTGCGGGTGTCGAAGACGACCAGCGCGCGCCGCTCGGACGTGTGTTCGAGCGCGATCGCGAGCACGTCGCGCAGGTGCGCGGTGGCGGAGTCGATGGCGGCGGCGGGCAGGGCGTCGGTGGGCGTCATGGCATGGGTGAAGGGGAAGACAACCCGCCATTATACCCTTGCGGCAGGTCACGATCAGGCCGGCCGGAATGCTGCACAGTCTGGCTGTCAGGAGCCCATCATGTTGATTCATAAAGGAAATTTCCTAAAGCTCATTCTGTTTGGCGTGCTGCTGGTTTGTCTCTCGGCGCATGCGGCGGCGTTGCGCGCACCGGAGACCGTGGCCGCGGAATTCTATGGCTGGTACCTGCAGACGCTGGATGCCGACCAGGATCCCCTGAGCGACCGCTACGATCGCCTGAATGCATACGTCGCGAAGCCCCTCGTCGACCAGCTGGTGAAACGCCTGCAGGAGCAAAAGGCGGCGGCCGGCGACTACTTCCTGCAAGCGCCGCGCATCCAGGGCGCATGGCTGCGGGGGCGCGTGCAGGCCGTCACCCTGCGCCGCCAGGCGCGCAGCGCCGACGTAGTCGTCACCCTCGACGGCGACGGCGACGCGAAACATGAAGTGGTACTGACGATGGTGCTGGACAACGGCACCTGGAAGATCCGCCACGTGAACCGCGCGGCACTCGATGCTGCCGAAAGTTCCACTTCCCGCGCCGCTATTTGATCCCTGAAGCACAGCCACGCGCTACTCCGTGAACAGGGCGCCGTCGGCTTGATCCCGGCGCTATGATTTCAAAACGATAACGGTCCCGACGTTGGGGGGACCGTCGAACTTTTTGACGATCAGACGGTGGGAGCGCATGGCATACCGATGGGAAACGCCGGCCAGTATCTGGCTGGAGGATGAACGCAGCGGGCAGTTCGAGCTCGTGTCCAGCGACGGGCTGGGCCGGATCGACTGGCAGGCCGCCGCGCGCGGCCGCCTGACCGATTGCGCGCACCTGCTCGGCGCCTCGCTGCCGCGGTCCTGCGACCACGCCGCCATCTATCCCGAGGGGTTCGCGTTCTGTCCCACGTGCGGCCGCCCGCTCGAACGCCTCGGCGTCGCGCCCGAGCGCCATCCCGACTGGTGGGGGCCGTATGCGGATGCGCTGCTGCCCCGGCACGTGCCGCATGGCCTGCCCGTGACGTCGCTGGCGCTGGGCGACAGCCTCGAAGAGCGTCCTCCCGCGCCGGAAGTCGGCCGCTTCGACGCCGCCATGCCGCCGCCGCCGAACGCCCATTGCGTATTCGCAGCCGCCACCTTCGGCTTTCCCGAACAGCGCCTGCTCGCGCTGGCGCCGGGGCGGGGCGTGCTGCAATACTGGGATCCGCTGGCGGAAGTCTGGCACGTGCTGTTGCCGGAAGAGGGCGCGGCCGACCTCGCGTTCGGCGCATCCGATTACGGCTGGCTGCCCACGTCGCACCTGCAGGTGCCCGCGCGCCGCGGCGACGTGGCGCT
>NZ_JBKYMO010000125.1:0-13065 GCF_047302915.1 Massilia sp. CT11-108
CCTCCTTCGCGGCCCCGGCCGCGCCCGCGAAGGAGGTCGTGGCCAGCGCGCCTCCCAAGCTGTTTGAGGAATGCGCCGAAGCGTCGGATCGGCATATGGTCGCCGACGTATATCGCCTCGCTGCCGGCAACCAATCGGTGTACGACATGCGCGGGCGTAAGCCGATCAAGCGCGTTTGCCTGGCCCAACTCGATATCGTGCCGCGCTCCTTCCGCGAAGGCTTTCCCGGTATGGGCTCGACGATCGAATGGTTCGGTCTGGATATTCGCTTTACCGTCAATATTGCCGAAACCGGCACCTGGGAGCTGATGCTGTTGGCCGACGATGGTGCCGTTCTCAGCATCGACGATGAAAACGTGATCGACAACGACGGCATCCACGCCCCTACACCCGTGGCGACCAGGATCAAGCTGGAGAAGGGCTTGCACAATTTCCGCCTGCGCTACTTCCAGGGCCCAGGCCCAGATCTTGCGCTGATGCTTGCGTGGAAAAGGCCCGGTGCGGCCGATTACAGCTATTTGCCGCGCAGCCTGATAGGGCGGCCGCCTGCCGGCACGCTGCCGCCGATCCGCCCGAAGGAGTAATCAGGGCCGCTCCACGTTCCACACCTCACTTCCGACATTCATGAAAAAGACACACTGCCCCGCTCTCGTTCTCTTGTCCGTACTGGCTTCGCTGCCCGCGGCGTCATTCGCGCACAACCCGATTATTCAAACGATGTATACCGCCGATCCGGCACCCATGGTCCATAAGGGCACGCTCTACCTGTTTTCCAGCCACGACCAGGATGTCGGCGAAAAAAACAACTTCAACATGAAGGACTGGGTGCTCGCCACGACGACGGACATGGTGAACTGGACCCAGCATGGCGCGATCGCCTCCCTGCGGGATTTCGCCTGGGCCGCCAAGGAGATTTCCGGCTGGGACGGTTTTGATAATGGCGCCTGGGCTCCCCAGGTGATCGAGAGGGACGGCAAATGGTATCTCTACGCCCCGGTGCAAGGCCGCGGCATAGGCGTGCTGGTGGCCGACAATCCCCTCGGCCCGTACACCGATCCCATCAAGAAACCACTGATCGCCGGCCACGCCGGCGGCCTGTACGACAGCATCGATCCGACCGTCTACATCGACGACAACGGCCAGGCCTATCTCGCCTGGGGCAACCCGAATCTGTGGTCGGTGAAGCTGAACAAGGACATGATTTCCTACGACACGAGCGTCGGGGAGAATGGCATCATTCGCCATCCGATGACCGTCAAGGCGTTGGGCGAGCGCAATCCTCCGGACACACAAGGCACGACGCTTCCGAAGCGCGCCTTGCGCGGCACGTCCTACGAAGAAGGTCCCTGGCTCTACAAGCGCAAGAATCTCGCTTACCTGTTTTTTGCAGGTGGTCCCATCCCTGAGCATCTCGCCTACGCCACCGGCCCCACACCGGAAGGCCCGTGGACCTACGGCGGCGTCGTCATGCCCCCGCAAAGTGCGTTCACCAACCATCCGGGCGTGGTCGATTTCAAGGGCAAGACCTACCTCTTCTACCACAACGCCGCGCTTCCAGGAGGCGACGGCTTCAAGCGTTCCGTTGCCGTCGATGAGTTGAAGTTCAACCCGGACGGCTCGGTCCCGATGGTGCAACCGACCAGGGAAGGCCCGGCACCGGTCGCCACCCTCGATCCCTACAAGCGCGTCGAAGCCGAGACCATTGCGTGGTCGTCCGGTGTCAAAATCGAACCCAGCAGCGCCGGCGGCCAGAATGTGCGCGACATCCACGACGGGGCCTACATCCAGGTGCGCAATGTCGATTTCGGCGCGCCCGGCGCGCGCGCCTTCATGGCCAGCCTCTCCAGCACGGCCAAGCCGAAACAGGCCTCCGGGGCGAAGATCGAGATTCGTTTGGGCAAGCTCGACGGCCAGCTGATCGGCACGCTGCCGGTCTCGGGAACCGGCGGCCAATGGAAGCCGCAGTCGGTCCGGGTCTCCGGCGCCTCCGGCGTCCAGGATGTCTTCTTCGTGTTCCGCGGTGCGGCCGGCGAAGAACTCTTCAAGTTCGATTACTGGCAATTCGCGCACCACGACCTGCCGGCGGACCGCGACTCCGGCGCGCCCCGGCCCGGCCCGGCGGCAAAGGCGGATCGTGCCCATAATCCCGTGATCTGGGCCGACGTCCCGGACATCGCAGTCATCCGGGTCGGCAAAACCTACTACATGAGCAGCACGACGATGCACATGAGCCCGGGCCTGCCGATCATGAAGTCGACGGACCTGGTCAACTGGAGCATGGCCTCGTACGCTTATGACACCCTGGCCGACAACGAAGCCTTCCGCCTCGAAAACGGCAAGAACGCCTACGGTGAGGGCTCCTGGGCCAGCAGCCTGCGTTACCACGACGGCATGTTCTATGCCTCGACGTTCTCCGCCACCGCTGGAGGACGCACCCATATCTACGCCACGCGCAATCCGGAGCGCGGCCCGTGGAAAGAAACGAGTTTCGAGCCCGCGCTGGGTGACCACAGCCTGTTTTTCGACGACGACGGTCGTGTCTACATGGTGTTCGGGGGCGGCCGCATCTCGCTCAGGGAGCTGAAACCCGATCTCACTGGCTTCAAGCCCGGCGGCGTCAACAAGGTCATCATCGAAAACGCCAATGCCCTCTTCGGCGCCGACCAGGGCGGACTCAAAGCCGAGGGCTCGCAGCTCTCCAAGATCAACGGCCGCTACTACCTCTTCAACATCGCCTCGCCCAAGACCCGCTGGGCACGCACCGTCATCGTCCACCGCGCCGACAAGATCGACGGTCCCTACGAGGGCCGCATCGCGCTCGATGATCGCGGTATCGCCCAGGGCGGCCTCATCGACACCCCGGAAGGCAAATGGTATGCCTATCTTTTCAAGGACAACGGCGCCGTCGGTCGCGTTCCCTACCTCGTGCCCGTGACCTGGAAGGACGGCTGGCCCGTGCTCGGCCAGGACGGCGAAGTGCCCATGACGCTCGACATCCCCGCCGGCCGACAGGGCCGCTCGGGCGCGTCCGGTATCGTCGCCTCCGACGAATTCGACCGCTCGCCCGGCGCCCCCGCCCTGCCACTCGCCTGGCAATGGAATCACAATCCCGAGCCGCGTAACTGGTCGCTCACCAAGCGCCCCGGCTACCTGAGCTTCGTCACCAGCCGGGTCGATTCCAGCCTGCCTGAGGCGAGGAATACCCTCACCCAGCGCACCTTTGGCCCTGACAGTTACGCCACCACCAGCATCGACGTGAGCGGCATGAAAGACGGCGACTGGACCGGCCTTGCCGCCTTTCAGAAAAAATACGGTTTTGTCGGCGTAAAGATGAGCGCCGGCGCCAGGTCGCTCGTCATGGTGAGCGCCGACTCCGGCCAGCCCGAGGAGGTCGCCTCCATTCCCCTTTCCGGCAAAACCGTTCACCTCAAGGTCGAATGCGAATTCCAGTCCGCGCCTGACGATGCCCGTTTCGGCGTAGACGAGAATGGCGCCAAGACCTATGGCATACCGGGGGCGCCTGAAGTCGCCCGCTTCTCCTACAGCCTCGACGGCAAATCCTGGACCCCGATCGGGCGTCCCTCGCGCCTTACCTATACCTTCCCGCACTTCATGGGTTACCGCTACGCGCTCTTCTATTATTCGACGCAGACCGCCGGCGGCCGCGTCGACTTTGACTACTACCGGATCGGTCAAAGCGGGGGCTCCCGCTGACCGCCGCCAGCGGAGGGCCTTATCGCGCCGGCTCGCGCGCGTCCTTTTTGCATGCATCCCGGAATGCCTTCGGGGTGCATTGGTATTCTTGCTTGAAGAGCTTGATGAAATACGAGGAATTTCTGTAGCCGACCGAATAGGCGACTTCTGCAATACTGGCACCGGTGTTTTCCACCAACAGGCGCGATGCTTCGGTCAATCTGAGCTTGTTCACGTAACCGATGAAGGTGCAGCCTATTTCCGCCTTTAATATGTCGTTGACCTTGTTGCGGTTGACACCGGTTTCCGTCACTACGGTCTCCAGATCCAGTCCTGGATCCGCATAACGCGTCGCCAGCAATCGCAGAATGGCGGATTTTCCTTTTTCCTGGTGTGTCTCCAGCGCCAGCTGCTGGTACGCCACCAGTGGCACGTCCTTCTGCATCCGCGCATGAAGGTCATTGGCCAAAACCACGGCGTACTGCCTGACGAACCAGAACCCGAAACCCGCCCAGGCTACCGTCAGGAATGCGGCGAGAAAATACAGGTAGCCATATTTCCGCTTGTGCATTTCGATATTCGCGATTTCGATACGCGACGGGATGCCGACGCCGCTGGCAGTGCTGGTGCCCACTTCGAACTGCGCAACCTTGGCCAGCGAGTAGCCCAGGTCGGATGGATTGAGCTTGTTCGAGTCGACCCACCATTGCGGAACAGTCAAATGCGCCAGATCGAGTTCGGCGTGAACCCCGTCCTGATCGCAGTTAATGTATGCCGACGGCGAACGGTAGGTCATCAGATCATCCACTTTGGACAGCTTGTCATCGAAGGTGGTGAGACTGATCCGGATGGTACCGGCGGGGAGGCAGCGTGCCTCGAAACTGATCTTGCCGAATCTGGACCAGTCGAGCAATGCCGGTTTACCGTTGCTGTCTCTGAAGAGCAGGCCGCTCGATACATAGGGTTTGGAATTGCTGCCTGACAGGACGAATTCCATGATCAGGCGCGCGGCATCGACTCGCGCATCCAGGCTCGTTGTCGCGTCGTTGCCTTTATGCGTTCGCAACTGCCAGGAAAAATCTGCCTGCCCAAACAACGGGACGCGGTGATGGCTGCGGCTGATGCAAATATACCCGGTCAGTGTACTCATACCGAGAAGCAGGACCAGCCGGACCAATGCTTTTGAATATAGCGGGTGCATGTCAATGAAGGTGGCAGGTCCGACAGTGGCGAACCGGTGGCCTGGCGGTCAAGCCGCATACCAGCGAATAAAGCCGGTCCACACCGGGCCCGGCTTGTCGACGCAGAGGCAGGGGCGGCCCCGCAGGCGGGACCGCCTTTTCCTTTAGTACGTGTAACGCAGGCTCAGGCGGAAGCTGCGGCCCGGCTCGAACCAGGCGCGGGGCATGTTGCCGATGCCTTGCTGCTGCGTCTGACGCACGACCATGTCCGTCAGGTTGCTCGCCGAGAAGTTGCCCGAGATGTGCTCGTTGAACCTGTAGTCCACGCCAAAGTCCAGCTGGCCCGTCGCTTCCTGCCACGTCGGCAGGCCGTAGCCTACGTCCGTCGGCGCCGTGCCACCGTTCGCGGCGGCGCGGGCCGGATCGGCACTCGTGGCGTCCTCACCACCCGTGCCGTTCGCACCCACGCCCTGCAGGAAGCGGCTGCGCCAGCTATAGGCCAGGCGCGCAGACAGCGGACCGCGGTCATACAGGAACATGAGGTTGTACGCGTTCTTCGACAGGTACTGGATCGGCAGCGACGTGAAAGGCAGGCCGTTCGTGTCGCAGCCGTACAGGCTCAGCGAGCTGTTGTTGAACGATCCTTTCGCCGGGCAATACTTTTGGGTGAACGGATGGTACAGGTCCTGCTTGCTGTCGATGTACGTGTAGTTCGCGGAGATGCCGAAGCCCTTGGCCCAGTCCGGCAGCATGCGGTCCAGCCCCGGCACATTGTTGAAGTAGGTCTGGCCCGCCAGTTCCAGGCCCGTCACCGAACCCTTTGCGACGTTGTCCGGCCCCGTGATCAGGAACGTCTGGTCGTTGCCCGCCAGGCTCTTGTAGGTCCTGGTGAATGCCGTGTTCAAGATGATGTCACGCACATTCTTGCGGAACACGGCCATGGTCAGCGACGAACCGTTGCCCGGATACCATTCGAGCGTCCAGTCGAAGTTGTTGGAGCGGACCGGCTTCAGCTTGGCGTTACCCCTGTCGTTGCCCGTGTAGCTGATGCTCTTGATGGTGCCGGCCTCGGCGCCGGTGCCCGACGTGATGTTCTGGTTCAGGTTGATGTACTCGTTCAGGTTGTCGAACGGCGGACGGTACATCGACTTGGCGAACGCGAAACGGGTTTGCAGCTTGTCCGTCAGGTCGGCCTTCAGGTTCAGGCTGGGCAGCACGTCGACGTACTGTTGCGACGCATTCACCGGATCCTTGATCGCGGCGAAGCGCGGGATCACATCCGACGCGTTCGAGCCATACGTCGGATTGAAGATCGTGAAGCCGTGGGACTCGCTGCGCGTGTGGATCACACGCACGCCGAGGTTGCCCTCGACGGGGAAACGCAAGTTGTCGAAGCCGAAGCGCAGTTGGCCGTAGGCGGCTTCGGTGCGTTCCTGCTGGCTGCTGGTCTGGGCCGGATCGTCGTTGTAGGCCAGCGGTTTCCAGCCGCCATCCGCGGTCGAGCAATCATTGTTGGTGCCATAGTATGCGTTGCCGTCCTGGCACTGCATCTGCAGGGCCGGGATGAGTTTCGCATTATTGGCCAGGTTCCGGACGAAGGCCGGGTCCGGAACGACCATCGTTGGCACCTGGGGAATCTTGCCATTGAAGAACGTCGGGAACGTATACGAGGACGTCTGCACCAGGTTGCCGTAGCGCGGATCGCTGAAGTAACTGACGTTGGGGCGTGCTTGCCAACCCTTGTCCGCGAGCAGCGGCAGAGTGCCCGGCACCTTCGTCGCGTTGACGGACCACGGCTCGGCAATGCTCTTCCAGCCACCGATGCCACCGGAGGCGTCGGAGCGGACCGCCGTACGCTTGGTGAGGCGCACGCCAAAGCGCAGGTCGCGCAGCACGTCGTCGTCGAAGTGGAAACGCGCGTCCGTCTTCCAGGCATACAGGTCGCCCTTGGCCTTGGTCATCGACGGCATCATGAAGCTCATGTAGTAGTTGTCGCGATTCGCCAGGAAGGCGCGGTCAGTGTCATCGAACGTCACCTTCGGCAGACTGCCCGACAAGTCGATGCCCAGGTTCGGCACGAACGTGCCCAAGGTCATGACGTTGCCCTCGGAACTATTCGTCGCATGCACCCACTGCAAGTCGCTCTGGATGGCCCAGCGGTCGTTGATTCTCCACTTGACGTTCCAGGCGACCTCGCGCGTCTGCGATTTGCTGGTGTCGAAGCCAGTGTCGGACTGGTAACCCAGGCCGCCGGCCGCGAAGGTGTTCGCGCCCACGCCGCCGATCGGGTAAGTGTAGAGGCCATTCTGCAAAATGCCGGCCTGGTTGAAAACCGGATCGAGCGGCTTGACCAGGTACGGCGACTCGACGGCCGTAAACGTGGCGTTCTCGGTGTTGGCCGACTTGTAACCGGTATGGAAGTACGTCAGTGCCGATTCCATGCCGTTGTTCTTCCACTGCAACGCGCCATAGACACCGGCACGGTCGACCTGGCTCGTGTTGGTGCGGAAAGACGCGGACTTCGGGATCCAGACGGTCTGGCTGTCAACGATGTCGGTGCGTGGGAAATACGCATCCACCTGAACCGTATCGTTGTGGGAATTGGTGCGGTTGGCAGACAGGTCGATCAACGCGCCCCATTGTCCGGTGCTGGTATTCCACCGCTTCGACACCAGGGCCGACAGGCCCGGCGACTTCTTGCTGCCCAGGGCGTTGTAGTTGCCGTTCACCGACAGGGCGACCTTGCCGTCCTTGTAGTCGAATGGCAGCGCGGTACGCAGATCCACCTGACCGCTGACGCCGCCTTCGACCAGCTCGGCGGGCGGATTCTTGTGCACGACCACTGCGGACATGAGTTCCGGCGGGATGTCGCCCCAACTCAGTTCCCGGCCCGGATAGCCGGCCGAGAACGATTCGCGGCCGTTCAGCGTGGACGAACCCCAGGTCAGGCCACGCACCGAAATGCCCGAACCTTCGACCGAGAAGTGTTCCGGGTCGCCGCGCGAACGGTTGCGGTCGATCGTCACGCCCGCGACGCGCTGCAGCACTTCGGTGATCGACTTGTCCGGCAGTTTGCCGGCTTCTTCCGCAACGACGGCATCGATGACTTCCTCGGCGTTCTGCTTGAGTTTTTGCGCCGACTGCATGGCGGCGCGCTGGCCGCTCACGACCACCGTCTGCGTAGGCGGATCGCCGGCAGCTGCCGTTTGCGCATGCGCCGCGCCGCCCCAGACCAGTGCGGCCTGCGCCACCGCCAACGACAGCGCGGTCATCTTGATCGGTTTCCTCACGATCTTCGTCTCAATTCTTGTCATTATTTATATCCTTTTATGTAATGCCTTGGATGCCGTCCGCGGTCATTGGAAGGTGATGGGGCCGGTCAGCGTGAGTTGGGTCGAGTAGGTCAGCTTGTCCGTACCCGCAGTCGCCATCGAGGCGTTCGCGCTCACTGCGGAGAATTCGACTTGCGCGATCGGGTAATCCTGCAACTCGGTCCAGAGGTCGAGTCCCGTCAGGCCGCACGATTCCGCAATCGTGAACTTGTCCTTGAGATCGACGCTGTAGCTCGTGGCGGCTGCAGCGGTCGGCATTACCGTCGCGTGCAGCTTCACGTTGCAGGCCTTGCCGTCCTTGACGGCGAAGTGGCCGAGGTACAGGTTGATATCGACCCCGTTGTTGCCGTTGCCGAACCATTCAGGGTTCTGCGCGAGCTTGAACTTCAGGGCCGTCTGGGCATCGATCCGTGCGCCAGTGGGCGTGTCGCCGTTCTCGACGAGCTTCGCCAGGCCACCCGCGAGCAGCTTGACGCCCATGTAACCCCCCAGTCCATTGCCGGAATCCGGCTGGATGTTGTAGTACCAGGTGAAGCTGTTGCCGTCGGTGGGCACGGTGCGGCCGCACCAGTTCGTGGCACACCACCAACCGTCCGCGCTGCTGCCGGCGTAGGTCTCGATGCTGCCCGACTCATTGGTCTGGTCGATGCTCTTGTAGCCGCTCAGGAACGTCAGCGCATCCGCTTGCGCGGTGCCGATCGGGATGCTCCGGACAACCGTGCCGGGGGCATAGATATCATCGACTACCTGCGCCGTGATTTCGCACAGCCCGTTGTCGACCTTGGTCATCGTGTTGCCGCTGACCGTGCAGACCGATGGCGTGCTGGACGTAAAGGTAACGGCTTTGCCGGCAATGCTGGTCGTGGCGACCAGCGGAACCGGCGTCGAATCCAGCGGCAGCGCCCCTGGATTGCGGAAGGTCACCGTCTGCGACCGTTTGGGGATGCCGAAAATCTGGTTTTCCGACGCGGGGGTGTAGCCGTTGCCACCCGCCTGGTTTGCAGTCACCGAGCACTCGCCCGCTTTGATCAGCGACAGCGTAGCGCCGTTGACGGTGCAGATATCCGGCGTATTCGACGTGAAGGTCACCTCGCCACCGCCGCTCGCCGTCGCCGTCAGCTGGACGGTCGCGACGTCGGGCGGGGCGGCGAGCGTCGGTCCGCCCACGAATGGGAACGAAATGGATTGCGCCATCGCGCCGTCGCTCGAACCGCCGCCGCCGCTGCAGCCGGCCAGCAACATGCCGCAGGCCAGTCCGACTGCCGTCAGCTGGAATCTCATGGTTTGTCTCCTCATTGGAATCTTCCTTTCTTTTTTGTTTGCTGAAGTTGCTCGGCACCGGCTGCGCCGATGACAAGAAAAGATCGCTCCCTGCCCGCTTCGCTCCACATTCGCGGCAGGGAGGCTGGTACTGGTCAAGGATGTACGGACTGGCAGAGCGTCGCCGGCGTTATGAAATCGTTTTCAAAAACGCGGAAAAAAACAGCGCGCGACGATGTACGCGAGGACGGCGAAAGGTTTGCGGACCGGTTGCTGCTGCATGCAATGAGCCTGAGGTGCACGTCTTGTCTCCCTGCTTTTATTATCGATACCGTTCAACCAGCTGCTTCGATGGCGCCGTATTGACATATCTTGATCTTTATATATTTAAAACAATGGTCTCGGTGCTGGGCGGCTCCGAAAAAAGGGGCAGCCAAAGCTGCCCCATAAAACCGCTGCGGAAACCCGCCACGGAGGAGAGCGAAAATGTGTGAAGCCCAGGATCGTCTGCGGCCGGGAGGCGGTTGCGAAACCCAACCCATGTGTGAAGCATAGGCCGTCCGTCATGGACAACGATATCGCCGCTAATCGAATTTCTTGCACTCCGCAGAAATTGCAAGGAATGTCAGCCATAGTAAAAATCGGACGTGACGGGTGGCGTCGGTCAGGCAAGCGGGCCGGAAGAAATGGCTGCCACACCACAGGCCGATCGTGGAACCAAGGGGTGGGATGCCCGGATCAAAGGAATACGTTTCCGTACGGCTCCGTCGACCCCGCCACGGTCAACCGATGGGCAGTGCGTTTCCTGCCGCTGGTCGAAAAGCTGCCACGCAAGCATGCGCGCCAGGGGGGCGATCTGGAGGGAATGGACCGGCCAGCATAAGCCGGGGCCATGCTCGACACGGAAGCGACTTCATCACGTGCAAGATGGCAAAGGGACTTGATGCACGCGGCCTGACGACACCGGCGCTCCGGTTGCAAGCTGCGGATCAGATCGAAAGACCGCCGCGGCACGTTTGCGGTGCCGCAGCGGTCATTGGCGGCGTCTGGGACGTATCACTCAGTTGGTGTAGACCAGACCGCGGCCGGTGCCACTGAAGTAGACGCGCCCGTAGGTGTTCCAATCGCCCGCCATCGCGCCGATGCCGCCGTACTGGTGCGCATCATCGTTGAAGCGTGCCCAGGTCGCACCGCCATCGTCGGAGTGGTACAAGCCCCATACGCCGTTCATCGTACCCACGACGTAGACCGCGGCCGAGTACGGGCTGCCTGCCTGTGCCTTGCCCAGGGCGATCACGCTGGCGCCATGCAGTTGGCCCCGCGCGCCGTCGTCACCGACCGTCGCGAAGCCGTTCAGCTTGGTCCAGGTCGCCCCCGAATTGGTCGAGTGGTACACGGCGTTGCCGTCGGCCAGCCAGAGGTCACCCTCGACGTTGGGGTTGACCACCATCGACGTGAGATCAAAGGCGTTGTGGTACAGGTTCGCCGACACCGAGCCCTGGCTCAGCGTGAAGTTGTGGCCGCCATCGGTCGAGACGTAGACCTTGCCCGCCGGCCCCCAGAATGCGCCGCCCGAATCGTACGCATAGACCTTGTTCGGATTCTTCCGGTCGACGACCAGGCGATAGCCGTTAGCCCAGCCGCCGGGGTTTGCCGGCGCCGGCAGGTTGGTCGCGGTCCAGCTCGCGCCATTGTTCGTGGTATAGGATGGCACCGAGCCGGACGGCGCCCAGATCACGTTGTTGCGAGACGTGGTCACGATACTCCCGTTGTCGGAATCGTTCGCTGCCGCGCCCGCAGGCAGGGTCGCGAAGTTCGACCACGAGTTGCCGGCGTCGCCGGACCAGAAGCCGAAGACGCTTTTTGGTTGCGTTGAGTTGTTGAGGCCGGCACCGACGATGTAGTTCGGATCAGACCACAGCACGTCGGCGTAGTTGCCATTGTTCCAATCGGCGAGAGGGCCCCTGGTCGGCGTCGTCGCGAGGTCGGTCTGGACCCATGTCCCGATGTCGCCTGCGCTGTTGACGAACTTGTACGGCGCGCCGGCCGGCGGCGTGACGACGGCCAGGGTGGCGGTCTCCTCGAGGTTGTTGTTCGGGAAGTCCCAGCTCGGCGTGGCCGACGACGCGTTCCAGGTTTCCCAGACGCCGCCGCCGGTGACGTGCATGATGTGGTCGCGGTTGGCTGGATCGATCTCGATGTCGTCGATCCAGCCCCAGAACTGTCCGCCGTAATGCAGCATGCCGCCCGCGATTTCGCGCCAGGTGCCGCCGCCGTTGTCGGACAGCTGGACGACAGGACCGGCGGAGCTCCAGGTCCCGGTCACGGCCAGCGCGATACGGGCCGTCGAGCCGGTGCCGTACACGGACACACCGCCGTAGCCGCCGCCGGTCGTGATGCTGGAGAGCTGGGTCCAGGACTCATTGCCGGCCACGCCACCGAACTTGTAGAGGTAACCGGGACCGCCGGCGCCCTCGCCGGCGTTCTGGTTGAATACCACATAGTACATGCCGTCGCTGGTACGCACCATGTGCGGGACGTAGTAACCGGACACGTTCGACGGGACCGACACCGGCGTCCACGAAAAGCCGCCGTTGACGGACTTGTACAGGGTCGAGGTCAGGCCCGCCACCTGGCCGTAGTCCGGCGCGACGGCGGCATACATGATCCAGGTCGTCTGACCGCCACCCACGTTCGAGTTGTCGAACATGATCTGCTCGACGCCCTTCACGGCGCCGATAGCCTGGATCTGGGCGCCCGTGAGCACGGTGCTCGACAGAGCCGTCTGGGTCCACGTCTGACCCGAGTTCGTGCTTTTCCACAGGCCGGCCGTGCGCGAGGCGTAGAACATCGTCGACGGATTGGTGGGATCGAGCTTCAGGCGTTCGCCGATGGCCCGGCCGCCTTCATTGCCACCCACCGGGAAAGGCAGGTCGTAGTGCGTCCATGTGAGGCCGCGGTTGCTGGAGGCATAGATACGGCCGTTAGACGGGTTGCCGCCGCCGTCTTTCGTATACATGCCGGTAACCAGGTAGACGAGCTGGTCGTTGGCCGGATCGAGGGCGATGCTTTCGACGCCGTGAAACTCGCTCTCGCCCCCGTTGAAACCGATACCGTCGGTAATCGGCGTCCACGACCCGTTCGAATTATTCCAGCGGTAGGCGCCACCGACATCGGTGCGTGCGTACATGAGGCCCGCGGTCGTCGGATGGTAGACGAGGCCGGTGACGTAGCCGCCACCGGCCCACTTCACGCTCGTATAACTGGTGGCCGAGCCGGTGGTGGCGGCGAGGGCCGGTGCGGTGCCGGACGCGCCGGGGGGCGTGCTGCCCCCGCTGCAACCGGCGAGAAGCGCCGCGACCAGCGTTGGGACGATCAAATTATGCTTCCGAAACATATTGTCTCCTCAAATAGGATTGGCTTGACGTTTTCCGGTATCGAACGTAGCTCCGCCGCGCTGGGTGGCGCCACAATCGTTGCGGAAGTCAGCTTCAAATAAAAACGCCTGATTCAAAGCACGTACTAAGTAGTCGCCCAATTTTTGCTGTCAAAGCTAAATTGATCACGCAGCAGGGGTTGGGCGATGAAGCACTTGGAGT
>NZ_JBKYMO010000126.1:0-13044 GCF_047302915.1 Massilia sp. CT11-108
GCCCGGGCGCGATCGAACTGGCGCTGCGCTGTCCCGACGCCACCGTCTACGCGGCCGACATCAACCCGGCCGCGCTGGCGCTCGCGGAGGTCAACGCGGGCCTGAACGGGGCGCACAACGTCGTGCCCTGCCACAGCGACCTGCTGGACGGCATCGACGGCGGCTTCGATCTCATCATGTCGAACCCGCCGTACATCCTCGATCCGGACGAGCTGACGTACCGCCACGGCGGCGGCACGCACGGCGCCGAACTGTCGATCCGCATCGTGCACGCGGCGCTGGACCGGCTGCATCCCGGCGGCAGCCTGCTGCTGTACACGGGCGTGGCCATCGTCGACGGCGCCGACCCGTTCCTCGCCGCCATCCGCGACCGCCTCGATGCCGACACGGACGGCTGGTCGTACGAGGAGCTCGATCCGGACGTCTTCGGCGGCCAGCTGGGCTGCGAAGGCTACGAACAGGTGGAGCGCATCGCGGCCGTGTGGCTGCACGCCGTCAAGCGCGGTTGACGCCGCACGTCACTCCCAGCCCGGCGTTCCGGTGACGAGGAGGCTCACCGGGTAGCCGCGTTGGCCGAGCGGCTGGCGCAATACGATCCGGCTCACGAATTTTTCGATCCCGATATCGTCGTCCCGCAGCCGTTCCATGAGCGCGTGAAAATGCCCCATCCCGGGCACCACGATTTTCAGCAGGTAGTCGTAACCGCCGCTGACGTTGTAGCATTCGACGATCTCCGGGTACCTGCCGGCCCCCGCCTCGAACCTGGCGAAGTCGCTCAGCCGGTGGTTGCCGATGGTGACCTCGCAAAACACGATGAGGTGATCGCCGAGCTTCTCCAGCGCGACATCGGCGCCGTAGCCGCGGATCACGCCGATTTCCTGGAGCCGCTTCGTACGCGCCAGGCACGGGCTCTCGCTGAGGCCGACGGCCGCGGCCAGGTCGACGTTCGAACAGCGTCCCGCACGCTGGAGGTGCACGAGAATCTTGATGTCGAACTGGTCGAGGGACACTGTGGAATGCATGACGGTCAGTTTCGTAGCGCGGATTGCGCCGTGCCCAGCGCCTCGTCGAGCACGTCGATTACCATGCCGGCCTGTTCCGCCGACAGTACGAGCGGTGGCCGGATCTTGAGCACATTGTGCCCCATTGCGCAGGCACTGAGCAAGACACCCTTGTCGCGCATCCGGTTGACGACCCGCGTGGTGAGCTCGCGGGCGGGCGCGCGCGATGCGCGGTCGGACACGAGTTCGACGCCGACGAACATGCCCGCGCCACGCACGTCGCCGATGGCCTCGTGGCGTTGCGCCAGCTCGGCGACGCCATCGCGCAGGATCTTGCCGACCCTGGCGGCGTGCCGTACGAGATCTTCGCGCTCGATCGTGTCCAGCACCGCCAGCGCCGCCGCGCACGAGACCGTATTGCCCCCGAACGTGTTGAAGTAGCGCGAGTTCTGTCCGAACTCCGCCAGCGCGTCGGCGGTCGCGAGCAGCCCCGCGACAGGTTGTCCGTTGCCCATCGGCTTGCCGAGCGTGACGATGTCGGGGATGACGCCGTGACGCTGGAAGCCCCACATATGTTCGCCCGTCCGGCCAAAACCGGGCTGGACCTCGTCCGCGATGAACAGGCCGCCGGCCCGCTTGATCGCGTCGACCGCGCCCTGCAGGAAGCCTGCCGGATCCGGAAGGATGCCGTCACTCGTGAACATGGAATCGACGACCAGCGCCGCCGGTTTGATGCCGTGGCGGCGCAGGTCGGCGATGGCCGCCTCGACGTCGCGGGTAAAGCGTTCGGCCAGGTCGGCGTCCCCGGCATGATACAGGCGCGGTGCCGGCACCAGACGGACATGCCCCCCCAGATCGACCGTCGTGCCGAGCGACGGCGAGAATTTCGACACGGTGTCGGTGAAGCCGTGATACGCCGTCTCCGTCACGATCACCCCCGTGCCGCCGGTACGGACCTGGGCGATGCGATAGGCGAGATCGTTCGCCTCGCTGCCGGTGCAGGTCAGCATGAGGTGCGCAAGCGCCGTCTCCGGAACGGTCGCGAGCAGGCGTTCGGCCAGTTCGAGGATCGTGTCGTGCAGGTAGCGGGTGTTCGTCGCCAGGGTGCGCGCCTGCGCGCAGATCGCCTCGGTCACCGCCGGGTGGCAATGCCCGAGCGAGGCGACGTTGTTGTACACGTCGAGATAGCGGCGGCCGTCCGGATCGATCAGCCACACGCCTTCGCCGCGCACGATGTGCAGCGGCCGTTCGTACATCAGCCGGTAGGCCGGGCCGAGCAGCGCATCGCGCCGTTCGATCATCGCCGCGGTGAGCGGTCCCACGTCGGCGCGGCCGGGGATGTAGGCGTTCACCATGTTGAGGTCAGTGGTGCTGTTCATTGGCGGTTCCTTTTCGTGCTTCGGTCAGTAATCGGTCGCGTGCCTCGTTGCGCGACATGTCGGCCATCTGGGCCAGCGCCTCCCATGCCGCCGGGTTGTGGCGCATGATGTAGGCGCGGTTCTCGGGGTAGCGCGCGGCGCGCCATTCGGAGATCAACACCGTGATGAGGTGGCGGGTCGCCATCAGGTCGGCCACGATCTCCTGCTCGACGGCGGCAAGCGGCAACGCCGCGTGATAGGCGCCGACGAACTGCGCCGGCCCCTCGAACGGATCGGGATTCCCCGTCATGTGGAAGGCCGCCGCCGTGGCAACCTCGCCGACCAGCGGCGCGTGCAGCATGTCGCCGAAGTCGATGATGCCCACGATGCGTTCGTGATCGCCGGGTGCGACCAGCACGTTGTACAAGTGATAGTCGTTGTGGATCACCTGCGCCCTGACCGAACCGAGACGCGGCAGGACATGGTCGATGAAGCGCCTCATGAATGCCCCGGCGAGTGCGCGGCGGGAGGCGTCCGTGATGCCGTCGAGCTTGTCGACCAGGCGGTGCGCCGCCGCCACGTTCCACAGCAGGTCGTGCGTCGCGGCGGGATGCGTGAAGCCCTGCAGCGCGTGGTCCAGCTGCGCGAGCAGCGTCCCCATCGCCCGGCGCTGCGCCGCAGTCCGGGGCGTTTCGCGGATCTGGATGCCGTCGAGATAACTCAGCATCCGCACGGTGCACCGGCGCCCGTCGGGCAAGACCGTCGCGGCGCGCGCCTGGCCGTCCAGCGTCCGCACGACGCGCGGCACCGGCAGCCGGGCCGACGCGCGGGCGATGTGCTCGAGCGCGGCGATCTGGAAATCGACGACCGGCACCGGCTCCGACGGATTGCCGATCTTGACGACGTAACGCGTGCCGTCGGCCGTCTCGATGCGGCAGTTCTGGTCGCGTTCGCCCGCCAGCGGCGTGACGGCGCCCTCGATACCATACAGACGGCGGACCAGGCGACCCACGTCGTCCGGCGGAAGGCTGGGCGCCGTCGTGCTCAACGCCGCTTCCGCATGCGGAGGGTTCCCGGCCATCATGCCACCCGTTTCGCCGCGCCGGCCTGGGGCAGGAGGTCGAGCCCCAGCAGGCCCGGAAGCTGGCGGATATCGGTCAGCCGGTCGACGCCGTAGCCGTCGCAGGCGGGTTCGTGGCCGCGATCGATGAACGCTTTCGCCATGAATCCCAGGTCGGCCGCCGTCATGAGGTCGTAGCGGAAGCTCGACGAGACGTGCATCATCTGGTCCGGCCCGCAGCCGAGTCGATCGAACATGTATTCGAATATCTGTGCCCGCGGCTTGTAGGCGCGCGCTTCCTCGGCCGTGTACACGGCATGGAACGGCGCCTCGAGATGGGCGACGCTATGCGGAATCAGGTCGACCATCGAGTTCGACAGGATCACGAGCGGGACGTGCGGCGCGATCGCCTGCAGCGTCTCGACGACATGCGGATGCGGTTGCCAGGTCGGCACGGCCGCGTACAACATGGCCGCGTCCGAGTCCCGGTATTCGACGCCGTGCGTCCTGCACGCCCGCTGCACCGAATTGGCGATTACGTCGAAGAACGGTTTCCACTCGCCCAATACTTCATCCAGGCGGTAGTAGCGAAAACTGTCCAGAAAGGCCGGCATCCGGCCGGGCGGAACCCGGTCTTCGAACAGCCGCCGTGCGGTGGGCCCCATGTCGAAGTCGATGAGCGTTCCGTAGCAATCGAAGCTGATGAATTTCGGCTTGTACTTCATTGGTTTGTCTCCTGCTGGTGGGTGACCGGTTGATGACAGTGGATGAGTACAAGTGTAGGGATGTCGCTGCCACGAAAATGCCGTATTGCCGCGCAGCTCGCGCAGTTTCCTTTTCATTCGGACGTCGTCCCGGAATTTTCTGTGGTCCGACTCAAATCGAGACGATCGGGCAACACGCTGCCGCATCCGGGCATGGCCGCACGCGCGCCGCGCCAGCCGTTCCGACCACGCTGTCCTATTTGCCCGTCGGCCTGTTCGGCGCCGTCATGGGCCTCACGGGCCTGGCCCTCGCCTGGCGTTTCGCGTACCAGGCGTTCGGCGTGCCGGCAGCGATCGGCCAGGCCATCGGCGCCCTCGCCATCGGCACCTTCGCGGTGCTGGCCATCGCCTACGGCATCAAGGCCGCCGCCGGATGGTCCACGGTACGTGCCGAGTTCTCCCATCCGGTCGGCGGCAATCTGTTCGGCAAGCCCCTCATCAGCCTCCTGCTGCTGCCGTTCCCGCTGGCCGACGTCAGCCTGGGCCTCGCCCGCCTCGCGTGGGTGCTGGGCGCCGTCGGGATGACCGTGTTCGCGTGGGCCATCGTCACCCGCTGGCTGTCCTTGCGCCATACGCCGGCCCAGGTGGCGCCGGCGTGGATCGTGCCGGTCGTCGGCATGCTCGACATCCCGCTGGCCGCGCCCGTGCTGCACTGGGACGGCCTGCATGGCGTGATGGTGTTCGGCCTCGCCGTCGGCCTGTTCTTCGCGCTGCCGCTGCTGGCGATGCTGCTGTCGCGCCTGATCACGGAAGACCCGCTGCCGCCCGCGCTGCAGCCGTCGCTGCTGATCCTGCTGGCGCCGTTCGCGGTGGGCTATTCGACGTACACGACGACGTTCGGCCGCGTCGACGCGTTCGCCCAGGGGCTCGTGATGGTCAATCTGTTCCTGCTGCCGGTGCTGTTGGCGCGCCTCGTGCACCTGCCGGCCTGCTCGCCGTTCCGCGTCGCGTGGTGGGCCGCCAGCTTCCCGCTCGCCGCGTCGGCCGTGACCGCGCTGCGCTACGCGGCGGTGGTACACAGCCCGGTGATGGATGGCATTGCACTGCTCATCCTCGGCATCGCGACGCTTGTCATCGCCGTGTTTGCGGTGCAGACGCTGGCCGGCATCGTGCGGGGCCGGTTCCGCGAACTGAGCTGATCAAATGGTCACAAGCCCGTTCTTCATCGCCATCGCCGCCGCATGCCCGCGCGTCGAGACGTTCAGCTTGGCCATGAAGTTGCGCACATGGACCTTGACCGTCCACGGGCTGATGCCGAGGATGGAGCCGATCGCCTCGTTGGTCTTGCCGACGCAGACCAGCTGCAGGACTTCGCGCTCGCGGGACGACAGCTCGACGTCCTGCGCGCGGACCTTGAGGCGGTAGTGCGTGCGCAGCGCCGCGTGCAGGTGCGGCACGATGAGCTGCAGCAGCCGCATCTTTTCTTCCCCGCCGTCCGGCACGCCCGCGAAGCAAAAGTAACTGGTCGCGCCGCCGTGCAGGTCCTTGACGCCGTGGGCCATCATGTTGCGCATGCCGTGCCGGCGGAACGACGCGAGCCACGCGGCATCCTCCGGCTCGGCGAATGCGGCGCGCGCGGCCTCGTCGAAATAGACGGGCGCGTCATCCATCAGCCAGCGGCGGATCACGGGACTCGCGATGCGGCCGCGCCCGTCGACGATGCCGTCGACGAACCCACTCGGAAAGCCGGCATCGACGACGTCCAGCACGGCCACCGGGGCGACCGTTGCGATGCCGCACACGAAGCGCTCGTGCGGCAATAGTTGTTGCAGCAGCGGATACACGTCGTCCATGAAGCCCCTGCGCGAGGCGATGCCCTGGCAGGCGGAGAACAGGGCGAGGATGCGATGTTCGATGGGTGAGTTCATGGCCGCAAGGATGCGCCATCGCGACCCGGCGCGCATGCCACACCCGTGGGGGGAAATCGGCATCAGCGCATGAGCGCCGCCAGCTTGTCCGTGCGCGCGGCCCAGTCGGCGGCGTCGGGCAGCGCCGGCTTGCGCTGCGTGATGGGCGGCCAGCGCCGCGCCAGGTCTCCGTTCAGCGCCAGCCAATGGAGCTGTTCCGGCGCCAGCCCGCTTTCCGCCACGATGGCCCCGACGGGACACTCCACTTTGCACAACCCGCAATCGACGCAGCGCTCCGGGTCGATGGCGAGGAAGTTCGCGCCCTCATGGAAGCAGTCCACCGGGCACACCTCGATGCAGTCCGTGTGCTTGCAGCCGATGCATGGTTCGGTCACGACATACGTCACGCTGCCTCCCGTTCACGCGGTGAGGCCGCCGTCGATGACGAACGTCTGGCCCGTGATGTAGGCGGCATCGGCCGAGGCGAGGTAGGTCGCGAGCGACGCCACTTCGCGCACGGTGCCGAAACGGCGCAGCGGGATGCCGGCGCCGAGGGATTTCAGCTTGGCGTCGGGGATCTCCGCCGTCATCTCGGTCGCGATGAAGCCGGGCGCGATGGCGTTCACGCGCACGTTGAAGCGGCCCAGTTCCAGCGCGAGCGAACGGGTCATGCCGATCATCGCGGCCTTCGTGGCCGAGTAATTCGTCTGCCCGACGTTGCCCTTGAAGCCGGACACGGACGACATCTGCAGGATCACGCCGTCGCCCTCTTCGACCATCGCGTGCGCGAAGGCACGGGTGACGTAGAACGAGGCGTTCAGGTTGGCGTTGACGACGTCCGTCCACTGTTCGCGGCTCATGCGCATCAGGACCGCGTCGCGCGTGATGCCGACGTTGTTGACGACGGCATGCGGCGCGCCCCGCTCCACGAGCAGCCCGCGCGCCAGCGCGTTGACGGCGTCCTCGTCCGCGCTGTCGCAGCAGTGACCCGCCGCGTGCGCGCCGGCGTCCGCCATCTCGCGCACGAGTTCCGCGGCCGCCTCGTGCGAGCGCTGGTAGGTGAACACGACGTCGTAGCCGGCCGCACAGAAGGCGGCGACGAGACCGCGGCCGATGCCGCGCGTGCCGCCCGTGACCAGTACCCACTGTTTTTTTACTGCGTACGAATCCATGAATGATAGTCCTTGCCTGAAGTTGAATGATCGAGAAAGTCGAGGATGGCGCCGCAGTACGCGCCCGGGAATGCCTTGCGCACTTCCAGGTGGCCGCAGTCCGGATACACGCGCACGCTGCCCGCGCCGCAGGCGTCGCGCAGCTGCGCCACCTCGGCTTGCGTGATGAACGGATCGTCCCCGCCGAACAGGAACAGGCGCGGCAAGTCGTGCGGCAGCGGCAGCGAGCGGAAGATGGGACGCGTGCCCGTCGCATCGGCCCAGCGGCTCGTGCTCATGCCCCTCAGTACGGCACCCGTCACGGCGCCCGTCACGCCGCCGCCGAAGAAGCGCGCGACCGTGGCCGGCACGCTGTCGCACAACAGCGATGCGAATGCCGTGCGGCCCGACGCGATGGCGTGCAGCGCGTGGAAGGCGCCAAACGACGCGCCCAGCACGTGCACGGACAGGCCCGGCCAGGCGTCGTGCGCCCATTCGCCCAGCGCGACGACGTCTTCCGCGAACGACACGCCGTCCACCGTGCTGCGGCCGAAGCCCTTGAAGTCGAAGCCGACGACGTGGTAGCCCGCGTCGGCCAGCCATTCGTGATAACCGTGGTTGAAGAACCAGTGCATGCCGTACTTGAGAAACGGGTGGCACAGCAGGACGACGCCGCGTGCCGGCACTCGCCGGCTGACATACACCGCGCCGGCCAGCCAGCTGCCGTCCGTGCTCGTGTGGACGAACGGTTCCAGGCCCACAAGCCCGTTGCTGCGCCAGCCGAACACCGGCCGGAACAAGGTGCGCATCAGGATGCCTCCCGCTAGGCTGCCCATTGCTTCGCCTTCATCTCGGCATACCCGAACGCCGCCTCGAAACTGGGGCCGGCGACCCAGGCGCTGAGAAAATGGACGCCCGCGACCGGGAACGCGTGGTGGAACACGTGGCCGGACAAGTCCGTCCCCACCATCGCGCCATACCCCGCGCCGTCCGTGTTGTTGGTAAACCGCTCGTACGTGCGCGGCGTCGACACTTCCGTGTACACGACGTGCCCGCGCAAGCCCGGCTTCGCTGCGTACAGCCGCTCGAGCAGCACGTTCAGCGCGCGCGCCTTTTTCAGCTTGTACGCGGGCGAGCGGCGCTCCGGCCAGTGCGCCATCGCATCCAGCACGTTGAGGCAGACGATGCGCCCGCAGTTCGGGTCGAGCGCGTGGTAGTTCGTGACCTCCATGACGCTGTCGCGCCAGTAGGCCCGCTCGCACGTGTCGTCGCTTGCGCAGGCTGCGCGGGCGGCGCGGCCCGCGTCGGCGCCGCAGGCGAAGATCATCGTCTCCGTGCTGGCGAGGCCCAGGTCTGCCGGCGCCGCGTCCGTCGTCAGGTACACGGTCGTCGTCGAGCGCGACGGCTTCAGGTTGTCCAGCTTGCGCCATACGGGGGCCAAGGCCGGCTGGTCGTCGAACAGCGTGCGCAGCGCGTAGTGCGGCGCGGCGTTCAGGTAGACACGGTCCGCGTAAAAATCGCCTTTCGCTGTCGTCACGCCGCGCACCTTGCCGGCGTCGTCGCCGATGATCTTCCTGACAGCGGTCCCCAGCAGCACCTGGCCGCCGGCCGCGACGATGCGGCCCGCGAGCACGTCCGACAGGCGCTGCGACGCCCCTTCGACATACGCATTGCCCTGCGTGAGCGTCGCGTACACGACGTGCAGGAAGTACAGGTAGCCCAGGTCTTCCGCGAAGCCGCCCACGTAGATGCCGGTGGCGGCGAGGATTTCGCGCAGCCACGGGTCGGTGATGCGTTCCGCCAGCGCATCGGCCACCGTCACGTGCTTCAAATGCTTGTGGGCGTAGCGCAGCTGCGCGAAGTCCGGCTCGAAGGTCCCGTCCATCATCTGGAACTGGTGGTAGCCGTTGCGGCCGTGGACGGCCACCTCGTCGAAGAAGCGGTCCAGGCCCGCGCGCTCGTGCGGGAAGCGGTCCCGCAACGCCTGGCGGAAAGCGTCGACGCCGTTGCCGAAGCGGATGGACCCGCCGGGCAGGCAGGCCTCGAAATAATCCGCCGGCACCTTCAGGCGCAATTCCCCGTCGAGCCCGAGGTCGGCGAAGATCCGGCGCAGGTTGCCGCCCTCCCCCATGCCGCTCAGCTTGTGCAGGCTGCAGTCGAAGGCGGCGCCCGCCTTCGGGCGCCGGAACACGGTCGCATACCCGCCCGGCACGCCGTGCTTGTCGATGACGAGGATGCGCGCGCCGGGATGCCGCTTCACCACCTGCGCGCCGAACGCGAGGCTGGTGATGCCGGCGCCGACGCAGATCGCGTCCCAACGGCTGCCGGCGTCCATCACGAGACTCCCACCTTGCGCAGCCAGGCATACAGCGGCGCGAAGCGCTTTTCGTTGAGCCCCAGGCTCCGTTCCGAGTAGCGCACGGCGTCGATCGCGGCCTGGTCGCCGCAGGCGATCGGAAACGCGAACGACGTGTGGCGCGCGATTTCCGGGTTGTACGTGAACTGGGGGACGAGGCGCGCCATCAGGCCGCGCATCATCTGGCGCATCTGCGTCGCCTGGTCGTCCGGCGCATGCTCGAAGAACGATTCGCCGACCCAGCGCCCGAACGCGATGTGGCGCGCCTCCTCCACGTGGTGCTGGTAGAACATCTCGCGCGTCAGCGGCTCGACGACGTCGTCCTGCGACACGAACAGCGCCGACAGCTCGGCCACCCATTCGAGCAGCAGGGTCGCGATGATGCCGGCCACCGGATGCATCTTCGGCAGCTGCACCGTCAGCATCTCGTGCAGGCCGTCCGGTGGGCCGAACAGCGGCAGCCGCGCCACCTTCATATAGCGCCGGAACATCAGCGTGTGCATGATTTCCTCTTTCGAGAAGATCATCAGGTATTCGCGCACGTCCGGCGCCAGCGCATCCGCGTGGGCGTTCAGGTAGCCCATGTACAGCGGCGGCAGCGTCTGTTCGAGCAGGATGAACATCGACACGTCGCGCGCGTTTTCCAGCCACAGCACCTCGTGGCGCTGCGCGTCCGTCAGCGCGTCGAACCACGGCGTGCCGTAGATCCAGCAGTGCTCCATCTTCTTGGGCACACCCTGGCGATCGACACCCATCCGCCACGGCACGACCTGGTTCAGGTCCATGGGCGCGGCATGCGATTTTTCGATCAGGGTTTCCACGCCGAGCCGGCCGCGCGGGCTGAGCGGGATGATGGGCGGTTGGCCGGTCATCACGCCACCGCCGCCTGCACCTGGTTCGCCTCGATGTACGCAGTCAGGTCGCCCAGGTTCTTCAACTGGCCCGATGCGAACAGGTCCGGCGTGATCTCGACCTTGAACTTTTTCTTGATGCGCAGCTGGATTTCCACGTAGTCCAGGCTGTCCAGTTCCAGTTTCTCGAACGTCAGCGCCGGGACGAGCGCCGTTTCATCGACGTCCTTCAGTTCCACGATCGCATCCTGCAGGAATTCGGCTACCTTCATTTGTTACCTCCGTTGATTGATCAGTTTGAGAGTTCGGTGTCGAACCTGGCGACCAGGCCGACTTCCACCAGCATGACGAGACGGCCCGCACACAGGACCGGCAGCGCGACGACGCCGCCGATCTGATTGCCGCTGGCGAGCAATTCGGGCGTGAGCAGGGCATGAGTCAGGTTGTCCCACTGGTCCGCAGCGCGGGGCGCGTCGAAGAACGCCGCGTCGAACGTGACCGTGTGGCTCGATTGCACGACGACGCGCGACGCCGGCGCGCCGCCGGACAGGCGCATCATGTGGGCATGCGCCAGGCGTTCGAGGACGTGCAGCCGCGCGCGCATGAATTCGGAAAACACGACCGCATCCAGTGCGATCCAGCGCTCGCGCACGTGCGGGTACGTCGCGAAGAACCGGTCGATCTGGGCGCGTTCCAGCGGCTTGCCGCGCGGCGTATCGCCCTGCAGCTGCCCCGCCGGATCGCCCACGCGGCCATAGGTGCCGCGGAAGTGTTCGAGCTTGCCGGCCGTGTCGAGCAGCCGGAACGCGATGCCGCCGGCCGCCGGCTTCGTCGTGAAGACGACGTCGCGGTCGTGCGCGATGGGGTTGCGCAGCAGGGTGCGGAACTTCATCCAGCCGTCCGGCGCGACGGCCTGCGCCGCGGCTACCTTCATCGGCATCATCGCGAGCATGCCGTGGACGATCAGCGCATCGAGGCCCGCCGCGCGGGCGTGCGCGAGGTCGAAGTGGATCGGATTGCGGTCGCTGGAAAACCGCGCCCACTGCTCCACCGCGGGCATGTCGAACGACAAGGCCAGCGGCGCCGGCACGGCGGCCAGGCGTTGTGCGGTCTGCATCGCGATCTCCTTACGCACGCTCGACGACGAGGGCGCTGTTGGCGCCGCCGAAGCCGAAGCTGACGTTGAGGGCCGCATCCATGCGTTCCACCTGCCGGTGCTCGTTCGGCGTGTAGTCGAGGTCGCACGCCGGATCCGCTTCGTCCATGTGGATCGTGGCGGGGATGATGCCCGTCTCGAGCGTCTTCAGGCAGAAGATCGTCTCCAGCGAACCGGCCGCGCCGATCAGGTGGCCCGTGTACGACTTGGTGCTCGACATCGGGATGCCGGGCGCGCCGTCGCCGAACGCCGACTTGATCGTGTTCGTCTCGTTGACGTCGTTGATCGGCGTGGACGTGCCGTGCAGGTTGATGTAGCCGATGCGCTGCGGTGCCTGGCCGACGGCCTGCACGATCGCCATGTGGCGCGCGCGCAGGTCGTCGGCGGGGGCCGTCATGTCGTACGCGTCCGAGTAATTGCCGTAGCCCGTGATCTCGCCGAGGATCGTTGCGCCGCGCGCCAGCGCGTGCTCGCGCTCTTCCAGGCACAGCACGGCCGCGCCTTCGGCCAGCACGAAGCCGCTGCGGCGCGCGCTGAACGGGCAGCAGGCGCGGCGCACGTCGTGCTGTTCCTTGCTCAGGGCCTGGATGACGTCGATCGACCACACGTTGAACGTCTCCTTCAGCGATTCGCTGCCGCCGGCCAGCATCACCTTCGCGCGGCCGGACTTGATGACTTCATACGCGTCGCCGATGGCGATGGTGCCCGTCGCGCAGGCGGCGACCGGCGTGTTCTGGTAGCCGCGCAGGTTCCAGTTCAGCGCGACGGCGGCCGTGCCGATGCTGTGCATGGACATCAGGGTGGCGAACGACGACGACAGGCCGCTCTCGCGGTAATCGTTGTTGTTGTCGTTGACCGAGTCAGTGCCGCCCCAGCCCGTGCCGATGATGGCGCCGATGTCGAACGGGGACTTCATGAACTGGTGGATGTCGTCGGCGCTGCCGAAGGCCATCTGCAGGGCTTCGCGCGAGGCGACCAGGGCGTTCTTCGCGAACGTCGGCAGCATTTTCAGCACGGCTTTCGGGAAGCCGGCGTAGCGCTGGCGCCGGTCTTCCATGAAGCTGAAGAAGCGGGCGTTGATTTTCGAGTCGGGGAATCCGGTCAGTTGGTAACCGGCGCGGTAATTCATGATCGCGTTCCAGATTTCCGGGACGTTTTCTCCTAATGCGGAGACGGCTCCGTAGCCGGTGACGACGACGCGGGTGGCGGGCATTGACTTCTCCAATCGATTTAAAAAGGTTAAATTTCGATGGGGGAAGTGTTACGCGGATGGGGTGGGCGGACAATACTCCGATCGGGTTATTCGGGGGGTGTCCCTCCCTGCGAGGGGGGAGTTTTCTGGCTTTGCAGCGCGCGCCCGCGGCGCGCGGGGCCGTCCGCCTTGCGGATGGCAGATGGGCGATTCGGAGAGGGGGGGGGGGGGGGGGGGGGCCCCCCGCCCCCCAACAACCCACCCCCCCCCCCCCCCCGCCCCCGCCCCCCCCCCCCCAACAAAAAAAA
>NZ_JBKYMO010000127.1:0-13000 GCF_047302915.1 Massilia sp. CT11-108
GTGCGCGGGCTGTCGCAGGCGTCGATCAGCATCGCGACGAGGTCCGTCGGCGCCGTGCCGCCGCGGCGCAGGCGCGCGTGGATGATGGCCAGCAGCGCGCGCTGCATGCGCGGGGTCGGATGGGTGATGTGGGCGAAGACGGTGGGCGTGTTCGTGATGGCTTCGCAGATCGCCGTCTCCATCTGGTCCGCCGTGAGGTCGGAAGCGATGTCGAAATAGGCGCGGTCCCAGCGCGTGTGGGAATAGCGGTGGCCGGGCGGGAAGGCGTCGACGCTTTCCAGGCCGAGGGCGCGGCTGGCGCGGGACAGCAGGGACGACAGGACGGGGAGAAGCGGCATCGTTAGCGAACGTCAATCGGATAATGCGCGCTAGTGTAGACCAAGAAAAGGAAATGCGCGGGGAGCGGACCCCAGGTCGCTCGCCCGCGCGGAAAACCAGCTCGAGCGCTTACGCCGCCGAAGCCGCCGTGCTGTCCGTGAATTTCCCGTTACGGAAATCCTCGACGGCCTGGAACACCTCGGCCTGCGTGTTCATCACGAACGGGCCGTATTGTGCGATCGGCTCGTCCAGCGGCCGGCCCGCGATCAGCAGCAGGCGCGACGGTTGCGACGCCTTGATGCGCACGCCGTCGGCGGCCTTGGCGTTGTCGAGGATCGCCATGCGGGCCTGCGGCACGGCTTTACCCTCGACGACGACCTCGCCCCGGAAGACGTACAGGAACGCGTTGTGCCCGGCCGGCAGCGCCTGCTCGAACGTGGCGCCGGCAGGCAACCCGATGTCCAGGTACAGCGGTTCCGTCACCTCGCGCTGCACGGCGCCGGCGACGCCGTGGGAGCTGCCGGCGATCACCTGCACGGTCGCGCCCGAGTCCAGGGTGAAGCGGGGCACGGCTTCGGCGGGAATGTCGCGGTACCACGGCGCGCTCATCTTGTCCCTGGCGGCCAGGTTGAGCCACAGCTGGAACCCTTCCATCAGGCCTTCGTTCTGCTCCGGCATTTCCGAGTGGATCACGCCGCGGCCAGCCGTCATCCACTGCACGCCGCCGTTCGTGATCGCGCCTTCATGGCCGGCGCTGTCGCGGTGGCGCATGTTCCCGGTCAGCATGTAGGTGACGGTCTCGAAGCCGCGGTGCGGGTGCTCCGGGAAGCCGGCGATGTAGTCGCCGGCCTTGTCGCTGCCGAACGCGTCCAGCATCAGGAACGGGTCGAGGCGGCGCTGCAGCGGTTGCGTCAGGACGCGGTTGATCTTGACGCCCGCGCCATCCATCACGAACTGGCCGCCGACGAGGCGTTCGACGCCGCGGCTGGTGGCCACGGCCTGGGTTTGCACTTGCTGGGTCATGATCTCTCTCTCCTTGACGCAATGTTAATGATTTATGCCAGTGCTGCGACCGCGGCGTCCGCTTCGGCCTGGCCTTTTGCCGCCGCCTCCGGACCCATCGCCAGGCCCGCCGAGTAGATGAACTGGTGGTCCGTCAGGCCCAGGAAGTTCAGCAGCATGCGGATGTGCGGGACTTGCGGGTCGGCGTCAAGCGGATAGATGCCGCCGCGGGCCGTGGCCACGACCACCTTCTTGTTCTTCAGCAGGCCTTCCGGACCGCTTTCCGTGTAGCGGAAGGTGACGCCGGCGCGGGCGATGGCGTCGAACCAGGCTTTCAGCTGGATCGGCATGCCGAAGTTGTACATCGGGGCGCCGAGCACGATCACGTCGGCGGCCTGCGCTTCGGCGATCAGCGCGTCGTCCAGGGCCACGCGGGCAGCCTGGTCGGCGGTGCGCTGGTCGGCCGGAGTGAACAGGGCGCCCAGCGCCGCTTCGTCCAGCACCGGATGCGGGTTCGCGCCCAGGTCGCGCACCGTGACGGTCGCGCCCGGATTGGCGGCGGCCACTTTGGCGACGATCGCATTGGCCACGCGGGTCGATTCGGATTGGGTGCCGCGGAGGCTGGAATTGATCTGCAGGATGTTCATGGTGTCTTCCTTGGTTTGCGTTTCGATATGGACACTTTAACGGTTCCAAATATCGTGCGGTAGACGTTAGAATGGATAACATTATTCAACGAGTGGAACAATCATATGGACGTCGAACCGAACGACCTGCTGCTGTTCGCCCGTATCGTCGAGGCGGGCAGCTTCAGCATGGCCGCGCAGCGCCTCGATTTGCCGAAGTCGACCGTATCGCGCCGCATCGCGATGCTGGAGGCGAGCGTGGGCGAGCGCCTGCTGCAGCGGACGACGCGGCGCCTGATGCTGACGGAGTTCGGCGCGAGCCTGCTGGAGCACGCGCGCAAGGTGGCGGAAGAGGTGGAGGCGGCGGGCGCGCTGGCCCAGCACCGCCAGGCGGCGCCCAGCGGCAAGCTGCGCATCTCGATGCCGCAGGATTTCGCCAACGTCGTCATGGCCGACATGATCCCGCAGTTCATGGACCGCTATCCGGCCGTGTCGCTGGAACTCGACCTGTCGCCGCGGCGCGTGGACCTCGTCGCGGAAAACTTCGACATCGCGATCCGAATGGGCGACCTGCCCGAGGATTCCACGCTGGCCGCGCGGCGCGTCGCGATCCAGCAGTTCGGCCTGTACGCGGCGCCGTCCTACCTCGCGCGGCGGGGCCTGCCCGAGCATCCGGACGATCTGCTGCAGCATGACCTGCTGTGCATCCTCAGCCGGTCCGGCGGTGCCGTGCCGTGGATTCTGCAGCGCGGCAAGGTGCGTTGGGAAAAGGAGTTGACGGCGCGCCTGACGGCCAATTCGCCGCAGTTGCTGGCGAAGATCGCGTGCAGCGGGGCCGGCATCGCGGCGAGCACGGATTTCATCGTGGCCAAGCACGTCAGGAAGGGAGAACTGGTGCGCGTGCTGCCGGACTGGGATTTGCCGGGCTCGACGGGCTGGGCCGTGTTCCCGGGCCGCCGGCTGATGCCCGCGAAGACGCGGGCGTTCCTCGATATGCTGGACGAGGTGTTTTGCAAGGACCGGAACAAGTCCGAATAAGCGTCAGGCCGATACGCGCAACGTGTCCTTCGTCCCGCGCAGGGCGGCCAGCACGATGGCGCCGAACACGATCTCGATGGCGCCGCCGGCGAACGCGCCCACCGCCGGCGCCGCATGCAGGGCGGCCAGGCCGTAGCCCGCCAGCGCCAGCACGGCGCCGCACACCCAGAACAGCTTCGTGCCGAATAGCGTGGCGAACGTCAGGTAGCGCCCGCCGATGACGAACAGCATCGCGGGGAAGAACAGCTCGATGCGCCACAGGGAGATGCCGTAGGCGAGGGCGAGCATCATGATCATCCAGATCGTCGTCGCGAAGGCGAGCATGCCGTGCGGATTGCCCGCGGCGTGCTTGCCGGACCGCCCCAGCAGGCGGGTCAGCAGGGACGACACGGGATGAATCAGCACGCCGCCCGCGTACAGGGCCCAGACGGCGTCCCGCGGCGACTTCCACAGGCAGACGAGACCGGCGATGGTCCACACGGTGCCCGACACGAACAGGCCGGGCGCGCCGCCCAGGTAAGCCGTGCGCATGTCCTGCTGGGCGCCGGCGACGGTAAGGGTGTCCTGCATGGCTTGCCTCCATGAAATAAGGCGTCCATGCTGCCACGAAAAACTTGTTAGTACAATCAGGCCGGCCGGTTGCCCATCAATTCGCCCAGGCGCACGGCGCGTTCCGGCGCCCAGTCCGGGTTGAAGCGGATCGTGTCGGGGCGGAACAGCATGACGATCGTCGAGCCGAGCAGGAAGCGGCCCATCTCTTCGCCCTTTTTCAGGACGATGTCGCGGTCCGCGTAAGTCCACTCCGTCACCTTCTGCAGGCGCGTCGGATTCACGACGCCGTGCCACACGGTGGCCATGCTGCCGACGATCGTCGCGCCCACGAGCACCAGCACGAACGTGCCGTGTTCCGACGATTCGAACACACACACGACGCGCTCGTTGCGCGCGAACAGGTTCGGCACGCCGCGCGCGGTCGTCGGGTTCACGGAGAACAGGGCGCCCGGCACGTAGATCATCCGGGTCAGCTTGCCGTCGCACGGCATGTGCAGGCGGTGGTAATCCTTCGGCGACAGGTACAGGTTGGCGAAGCAGCCGTGCTGGAACTGCTTGGCGAGGGACGCGTCGCCGCCGACCAGTTCCGTCGTCGTGAAGCGGTGGCCCTTGGCCTGCAGGATGTGGTGATCGTCGATCGCGCCGAACTGGCTGATGGCGCCGTCGACGGGGCAGACGAAGTCGGCCTCGGCCAGCGGACGCACGCCGGCTTTCAGCGGACGGGTAAAGAATTCGTTGAAGCTCTTGTAGCTCGTGATGTCCGGATTCTCGGCCTCGAGCATGTTCACGCCGTACTTCGCGACGAACCAGCGGATCAGCCGCGTCGTCACCGTGCCGCCATTGGCACCGGCCACGCGGCCGGCAAACGTCGTGAGGCGCCTTTTCGGCAACAGGTACTGGGGCAGGACTTTCAGGCGATCGGACACGGTGAACCTCGATATGAAGACGCGCCATTATAGCGGCACGGATGTTCTCTAAGGCAAAACCACGGGCGGGCGGTCCGCGGGGCCGGCCGGGCGCCAATGCATATCAAAAATATTTACGCAAAAGCAACAAAAGGCCGGCGATCTGTCGGACAATGGCGGCCGGTCTCTTTTGCCATTCTGACATGCATACCGTGAAAACGCCATTCCGCCTGACCTTGCTGGCCGCCGCCATCGCCGCCGTCGCCGCCCCGTGCATCGCCCACGCCCAACAACCTTCGGCACCGCTCGCCAAGGACGACAAGATCCAGCAAGTCGAGGTCAAAGGCGCGGCCGACGCCTATGATCCGCGCCGCGACGACACCGCCAGCAAGATCGTCGTCAATCACGACGAGATCGTCAAGTACGGCGACACGAGCGTGCTCGACGTGCTGAAGCGCGTGCCGGGCGTCACCGTCAGCGGGACGGGTGGCGGACGGGGCGGCGAGATCCGCATGCGCGGGCTCGGCGCCGGCTACACGCAGGTGCTGCTCAACGGCGAGCGCGCGCCGGCCGGGTTTTCCATCGATTCGCTGGCGCCGGACGTCATCGAACGCATCGAAGTGCTGCGCGCGGCGAGCGCGGAATTCTCCACGCAATCGATTGCCGGCACGATCAACATCGTCCTCAAGAAGACGGTGAAAACGGCCCAGCGCGAACTGAAGGCGGGCTATGGCCACGGGCATGACGTGGCGAATCCGTCCTTGAACCTGCAGCTGTCGGATCGCGCCGGCAAGCTGTCGTATTCGCTGTCGGCGAACCTGTCGCGCTCGCACTTCTGGCGCGAGCCGGAGACCGTCGAACGGCATCTCGACACGGCCGGCCGCCTCGACGGCCTGCGCCTGGGCGGCCAGTCCGATGCCGCCCGGTTCACGGCCTTCAACCTGAGCCCGCGCCTGAACTGGAGCTTCGCCAACGGCGACACGCTGACGTCGCAGACGTTCTTCAACATCAACCGGTTCCAGAACGCGTCCGAGGGGCGTTTGACGACCTGGCTCGGCCCGCTCCCCGCGTATCCCGGGCTGGACCAGACGATGAGCAACGACAACCGTTTCTTCCGCGAGGAGCTGAACTGGGTGCACAAGTTCGCGGGCGGCGGCAAGCTGGACGCCAAGCTGAGCGGGCTGTACGGCGCCCTCGCCAACGCGACGTATCGCACGGGCAGCGGCAACCCGGCCTCCCCAGCGCTGCACGAGGTCATCTTCTCGGCCGGCACCGACCGCGGTATCAGTTCGATGGGCAAATACACAAGCGCCAGTTGGCAAGGCCACGCGCTCGCGTTCGGCTGGGACGGCGGCTATTCGACGCGCGACGATGCCCGGCGCGACCGCGACTATTTCCGGCCCGACGTCGCGCTGCCCGGCGGCGACGAAATCTACAATGCCCACGTCGCCCGGCTGGCGGTGTACACGCAGGACGAGTGGAACGTGACGCCGCGCTGGTCCGTGTACCTGGGCGCGCGCTGGGAAGGCATCCAGACGAGAACCGAAGGCAACACTTTCGCGACGGCGCACTCGCGCTCGACCGTGTTGAGCCCGCTGATGCAGACGCTGTACAAGCTGCCCGGCACGAAGGGTGATCAAGTCCGTTTCGCCGTCACGCGCACGTACAAGGCGCCGGGCCTGCAGAGTCTCATCCCGCACCGCTTCACGTCCGTCAACAATAGCCAGACGGAGCCGGATTTCATCGGCAACCCGAACCTGAAGCCCGAGCTGGCGCTGGGCATCGACGCGTCGTACGAGCATTACTGGGCCGAGGGCGCGCTGCTGTCGGCGAGCGTATCGAGCCGGCGCATCGACGACTACACGCGTAACCAGGTGCTGTTCGACGGCACGCGCTGGGTGTCGACGCCATCCAACGCGGGCCAGGCACGTACCCACGGCGTGGAACTGGAAGCGAAATTCCCGCTGAAGGCCCTGATCGGCACGAAAGAGGCGCTCGACCTGCGCGCGAGCCTGTCGCGCAACTGGTCGACCGTCGACTCCGTGCCGGGTCCGAACAACCGCCTGGACGCGCAGACGCCGGTCTCGGCCACGCTGGGTGCCGATTACAAGCGCGGACCGCTGACCGTGGGCGGCTCGTACGTGTTCAAGAACGGCGGCCAGGTGCGCGTCTCGGCGAACCAGATCAGCTACCAGTCCGTGCGCCGCGACCTCGACCTGTACACGCTGTGGAAATTCAACCCGAAGCTGCAACTGCGCGTCGCCACCGCGAACCTGCTCGCGCAGGACTATATCAGCGAAAGCAGCTACGTCCTGGCCGGCAATGGCACGCAGTCGACGCGCACCATCACGCCGCTGTACCGCAGCGTGCGCGCGACGCTCGAAATGAAGTTCTGATCCCGCATCGACGCGCCGCAGCATCGCGTACCGGCCCGGCCACGCCGAGCCGGACGCGTATCCCAATCTATCCGCAATCGTTATACCACCATACAAAATCCGCATAGGATTGTTGGCAATCCTTTCTCGTAACATTGTATTTATGCGATAACGTTGTCGCGCTGCTCCGGTGGGCGAGCGCGATGACTTGCGCGACATTCCCGCCGGCTGGAATGTGATCCACACGAGCCGGCAGCATACAAGGCAATGCCCAAAAATTACTATAAGGAGATATTTGCTGTGCGAAACGGAAATGTAAAAACGATTAGAAAGACGATGGTGGCCCAAGCCTGCGCGCTTCTCGTGGCAGGGCCGATTGCCGCGCATGCGCAGGACACGAACGTTGCGAGTGCAAGCGGGGACACGAGCGCCCCGAACACCGTTATCGTCACCGGTCAGCGCGCGGCGCTGAAGTCGGCGCGCGATCTCAAGCAGGACGCCAATCAGATCGTCGACTCGATCCAGGCGACCGATATCGGCAAGCTGCCGGACGTGAGTACGGTCGAGTCGCTGCAGCGGGTCGCCGGCGTCCAGATCCAGCGCCGCTATGGCGAGGGTGGCACCGATTACGACCATCGCACCGAGCCCGCGATCACGATCCGGGGCATTACGCAAGTCCGTAACCTGATCGACGGGCGCGACTTCTTTACGGCGAACGGGGGCCGGGCACCGGACCTGGAAGGGCTGCCTTCCGAACTGATGGCCGGCGTCGACGTGTACAAGAACGCGGCGTCGAACCTGATCGAAGGCGGTGTCGGCGGCGTGGTCAACATTCGCACGCGACTGCCGTTCGACTCGAAAGAAGACATCAACGTCATTACGCTCAAGTCCAATTACTACGACCGCATTCGCAAGTATTCGCCGGCGGGATCGGGCCTGTTGAGCCGCCAGTTCAAGACGGATTTCGGCCGCATGGGCTTCCTGGTGAATGCGACGGCGAGCAAGACCTATTATCGCCAGGACGCCGTTCTTCAACAGCAGCAGCACTGCCTGACCGCAACGGTTGGCAAATGTGCGACGGACGCGGCGCAACCGCCCTCGGCGGCCAAGGTCGCGGCCTACAATTCGATGCCGAACAAGGGGTCGCTCCCGGAACTCTATGTGCCGACATCCTTCGAGATGTACGAGGACTCGGGTGAGCGAAAGCGCCAGGGCCTGGCGCTCGCCTACCAGTGGCAGGTGAACAGCGACGTTCTCCTCACGGCACAAAACCTCTATTCGAACTACACGTTCATCCGGCGCGGCGAATACATCTACGGCGACGACAAGAACAGCGACCCGCGCGCAGCGGCAGGTTCCACATGGACGTGGGCACCTGATGGCAGTGCCACGAGCGGCACGTTGTCGCCGCAGATTTTTTCATCCTCCCGGTTCGACCAGGACGTTCGCAATCGCACGAACCTGTCCGCAGTGAACGTCAAGTGGCGCATTTCGGACAGGCTCAAGTCGAAGACCGACTTCGCGTATGAACGTGCCAACTACGATGCCGACCGCAATGGCGACTCCATCAAGCTTTACGATAATGAAAGCAGGAGTGTCGCCAATATCCCCAACCTGAATCTCGCCTTCGACGTGCGTGGCAGGATCCCGACATTTTCGATCGTCGATCCAGCCAATCCGGGCAATCCTTACGCCTATTTCGGCAATCCGAAGAATTGGTATTATGAGTGGCTCGCGAATGCGGTCGACCGTCACAAGCTGAAGATGTCGGCCCTCAGCCAGGATTTCGACGACGACCTCGGCGATCATTTCTTTACCAAACTGCACGTCGGCATACGCGCTGCCGATACCAAGGTGCTGTTGCGGGGTAACTGGAACAATACCGGTGTCTGTAACGATACGGGCACCAACCCCAGCTGGGGCGCATGCCCGCTTATTCCGGTTGCGCAGCATCCGGATCTCGCCTACGCTGGGCCTTCCAGCAATTTCATGCAGCCGGGTATCGGCTGGCCAGTCGCCGTGTTCCCGGAGTACGCCAATCCCGACTCGAGCGTTCTCGATCGAACCGTCGCGACGTATGCGCAGTTATTCGCCGGCAAGCCGAATACGTATACGTTCGACACGACGTTCCGTCCCGGGGATATCAACGAGCAACACGAAAAGACGCGGTCGTTCTTTGTCACGGGTGACTTCGGTACCAGCGTATTCGGTTACGAGCTCGACGGTACCGCCGGTATTCGCGTCGTGAAGACCGACCAGACGTCGATCGGCTATGTCCAGGACAGCACCGGGTCGCGCGCCGCCACGCTCAATAACAGCTACAGGAATTTCCTCCCCAGCCTCAATACGCGCCTGCACCTGAACGAGGATGTGCAGGTCCGCTTTGGCTACAGCAAGACGATGACGCGGCCAAACTTTACCGACATGGCCGCCCATGTCCAGCTGAATCCGAACATCCCTTCGCAATACGACGCCAACGGCCGCCCGACGGGCAGTTCCGGTAATCCGTACCTGAAGCCGATGACTGCGACGTCCTACGATCTGACACTGGAAGACTATTGGGGAACGTCGAATATGGCGTTCGTGGGGTTATTCAAGAAGGATATCGACGGTTACCTGGCCGGGGGCACGGAACCAATGAACTTCGGTGGCGTCATCTACGATATCGGCACCAGCATCAATCTCGGCAAGGGCTCGGTAAAAGGCATCGAAGCTGGCTTTACCCAGTTCTTTGATTTCCTTCCCGACCCGTTCAAGGGCTTCGGCATCCAGGCCAACTACACCTATGTCGACTCGAAAGTCGAGCTCAAGCCCGGGACCCTCATTCCTTTGCCGAAGTTGTCCAAGAATAGCTACAACCTGATCGGCCTCTATGAAAAGGGACCGCTGCAAGCGCGTCTTGCGTACAACTGGCGTTCCTCCTACCTTGACCAGATCAACGGCAGCGGTGTGTTTGGTGCGAACCAGTATGCAGCGCCGTATTCATCGCTCGATGCGTCGGTGAGCTACCAGATCAACAAGATCTTCACGCTGTCGGCGGACGCCGTGAATCTGAGGAACTCGATGTACCACACGTATGTCGAGCGGCCCTCGGGCGGTTTGTTGTGGCAACTTAACGATCGTCGATATAGTGTGTCCCTGAAGGCAAGCTTCTAACGCTGATATGAGCGAACGCGCCGCGGGTCTTTCCGCGGCGCGCTTTTTGTGAACGCGATCCACAAGGGGGCAGGATGGTCAAGGATAGATGGATGGCCAAGGTTGTCATCCTCGGCGGCGGAACCGCAGGATGGATGACGGCGGCCGCGTTGTCCCACACGTTCGGTCACGCCGTCGAGATCGTGCTGGTGGAATCGGACGCCATCGGCACGGTGGGCGTTGGCGAAGCGACGATCCCGCCGATCCGCACGTTTCATCAGATGATCGGCATCGATGAAGCCGAATTCATACGCGCCACCGGGGCGACGTTCAAACTCGGTATCGAATTTCGCGGCTGGCTCAACGACAGTTCGACGTATTTCCACCCTTTCGGCGCGTATGGGGTGGAGCGCGACATCGGGTACTTCTTCCAGTACTGGCTGCGTTTGAAGGAGAAAGGGCAGGTTTCGGACTTCTCCGAATTCTCGCTATGCACGTTGGCAGCGCGAAATAACGTATTTGCGCCCGCGTCCGAACGGCCCGGCGATCCGCTGCAGCATCTCCAGTCCGCCTATCACTTCGACGCCGGCCGCTATGCGAAATACTTGAAGGGGGTCTGCCTGGCGCGCGGGGTGTCGCACAAGATTGGCGACATGCTGACGGCGGAGCGTGACCCGGAAAACGGGCATGTCACAGGCCTGAAGCTCAAGACGGGCGAGCTCGTGACGGGTGACTTGTTCATCGACTGCTCCGGCATGCGCGCCATGCTTCTCGGGCAGGAGCTGGGTGTCGAGTATGAAGACTGGTCGCGCTGGCTGCCGATGAATCGCGCCTGTGCGGTGCCTTGCGAACAAAAGCTGGCACTGACTCCCTATACGATTTCCACCGCCAGACCTTTCGGCTGGCAGTGGCGGATACCTTTGCAGCATCGCGTTGGTAACGGCGTGGTGTATTCGAGCGAATTTGCCACGGATGAAGCGGCAGAGCGGTGTCTGCTGGATGGATTGGAGGGGGAGCCGCTGGCGCCGGTCAACCGCATCAAGTTCACGGCAGGAAGGCGCAGGACGCCCTGGACGAAGAACGTGGTCGCCATCGGGCTTGCCAGCGGATTCCTGGAGCCGTTGGAGTCGACCAGCATTCATTTCATTCAATCCAGCATCCAGCGGCTCATCCGCTATTTTCCGGACGCCGGTTTGGCGCCGGTGTGTGCACAGGCTTTCAACAAGGAGGCGACCCGGGAAGTCGAAAACGTCAGGGACTTCCTCATCCTGCATTACCACGCGACGGAACGTGACGACTCGGCATTATGGCGCTACGTGAAAGCCATGCAGATTCCGGACAGTCTCCAGGAAAGAATTGAGCTGTTCCGTGAGCGCGGACAACTGAACCTTGCCGCCGAAGAACTGTTCCAAAGCACGTCGTGGCATGCCGTCCTGTTGGGCCAAGGGATTCGGCCAAGAGCCTACATGCCTACGATGGCCCTTCAAGACGACGCCATGCTCGCGACTGCGTACAGCAATCTGGAGCGCAACTTCAAGAAAATCGTGTCGAGGCTTCCGGATCATGCCGCCTACATCAAGGAACACAAGCTGGCCTCGACCATGGAGAATCGCTGAATGAGGTTGCGCAAGCTACTGCAGTATATGGTTGTCGTCGGATTGGGTGTCCTGGCAAGCGGCGCCCATGCCGAACATACCGGCGACAAGCCGGCGACTGTTTCCGTCGTGATCAATGTCGACTGGCGGCATCCGACGCGACCGTTTGAAGGATGGGGCACCGCGCTTGCCTGGTTTGCCCATGTGACCGGGAAATTCGCCGAGCCGCAGCGCACCCGGTTGGCCGATTTGCTCTATGGGCGGGACGGTCTTGCATTGAATATCGCGCGTTACAATATTGGTGGCGGCAATGCGCCCGGGACACCAGCGTATTTGCGCCCCGGTGGCGATATTCCCGGATTCTGGCGCAAGCCGGATGGGTGGAATCCGGACGCCGACGATGCCTGGGACTGGTCCGCGGATGCCGGGCAGCGCTGGTGGCTCGATGCCATCAAGGCGCGGGTCGCGCCGCGCGATTTGATCCTCGAGGCGTTTTCGAATTCGCCGCCGTATTTCATGACCCGCAGTGGCCTGGTTTCCGGTAACGTCAATGGGTTGGAGGACAACCTTCGTCCGGGATTCGAAACCCAATTTGCCAAATATCTCGCGCGCGTCACGGCGGAGCTCGAGCGACGCCACGGTATCCGATTCAGAACGCTGTCTCCGGTCAACGAGCCGAATACGCCTTATTGGTTTTCCACCAACAAACAGGAAGGCGCTCACTGGTCGCCGGAAGCGCAATCGCGCATGTTCATTGCGTTGGCCAAGGTGCTGGCCGAATATGGCATGAAGACGGAAATATCGGGGCCGGACGAAACCAATCCCCAGACTTTTTTCGTCGACTGGGCCGGTCTGTCACCCGATGCGAAAAGCGTCATCCGGCAACTCAACGTCCATACCTACGAATGGATAGCAAAAAGTGGGGTGCGGGACATCGCGGAAACGTCGGGAAAACGGTTATGGATGTCGGAAGTCGATCTATCGCCCAGCAATGTGCGGGAAGACATCGACGACATGCGCCCGGCCATTGCGCTGGCGCAGCAGATCGTTACTGACATCAACAGCATGAATCCGCGCGCCTGGGTTCTGTGGCAAGCCATCGAAAACACGTCGTCCGATCCAAAGAAGAGCTCGAACTGGGGATTGATCAAGACTGATTTTTCAAACCTCGAGCGACCGGACTACCGGATCACGAAAAAATTCTGGGCGTTTGCCAATTTCACGAGATTCATCAGGCCAGGGTTTCGGTTCCTGAAATCCGATAACCCGGATGCGCTGGTGGCTGAAAATCCGGAAACGCATGAAGTCGTCATCGTGGCCGTCAATCCGGGGATCGTGTCGCGGATGCTGGACATCCGGCTGCCGGATGCAAAACTCGGCACGATGACATGCAAGACCTATATTACCCAGGCAGAAGACAGCCTCGCGACGTCGAAACCCGCATCATGCGGCGC
>NZ_JBKYMO010000128.1:0-12792 GCF_047302915.1 Massilia sp. CT11-108
CCCCCCCCCCCCCCCCCCCCCCCCCCCCCCCCCCCCCCCCCCCCCCCCCCCCCCCCCCCCCCCCCCCCCCCCCCCCTGGGCCGACTTGTGCAGGGCAAGGAACGCCCGTGCGCGCTCAGGCTGACACGTACCAGGCGCTGTTCGAACGCCGCTGGCGCCATCTGCGGCGCGCGCGGGTGCGGGCGCTGGCCTGGCTGCTGGACGCCCCGGACCTGCTCGACATCCACGACCCGCACTGGGAAGGCCGCATCGCGACGCTCGGTCCGATGACGGAAGCCACGGCGCGCTGGCTGGCCGAACTCGATGCCGATCCCGCGCCGCTGGACGCGGCACTCGGTTCGAAGATGTATACGCGCCTCGGCCTGTACGCGGAAAAGCTGATGGCCTTTTATTTCGCGCACCAGGGCCGCCTCGTCGCGCACGGCCTGCAGGTACGGGCCAGCCGCAACGACACCGTCGGCGAGTTCGATTTTCTGCTGGATGCGGGCGAGGGTGTCGAACACATCGAGTTCGCCACCAAGTTCTACCTGCTGCAGGGCGATGCCGCGACGGGCTTCGACACGTTCGTCGGCCCGAACCTGGCCGACAGCCTGGGCCGCAAGATGCGCAAGGTGTTCGAGCGCCAGCTCGAACTGGGCCGCCACCCGGCCGCGCAGGACGTATTGCCGCGGCCCGTCGTCGCGGCGCGCGCGCTCGTCAAGGGCTGGCTGTTTTATCCGCGCGGCACGTACCAGGCCATGCAAGGCATCACGGCGGGCCACTGCCGCGGCTTCTGGTGCGCACTGGAAGAACTCGACGCCTTGCCCGGCGACCGTTTCCTGATCCTGCCGCGCCTGCAATGGCTGCCGCCGTTCCGCGCGCAATCGGCGGTGTGGATGCTGGACAAGGCCCAGCTGGCAGCGGAACTGGAAGACCACTTCATGGCGTCAAGCGCGCCCGTGCTCGTGGCGCTCGTGCGGGAAGAGCCGGACAACATCGTGGAATTCGAACGGGGCTTCATCGTCTCGAACGACTGGCGCGACCGCGCCAACGCCCGCCTGCACCCCTGACCGGGGTCAGACCTCAAGATTCGGGGTCAGAGCACATTTCGGCGCACTGTCTTTTCAGCATTGTTTGACGCCGCGCGCCCGCATGCAGCCCCTCGCGCGGTCACGGCTTGCGCATCGCTGCCCGTACTGATCAATTTCTCGAAAAAGTGCTCTGACCCCGAATTACCGAATTACTTGGATCAGTGCTTGTGCTCGCCGATCAGCGCGAGCGAGTCGTGCTCGCGCTGGTTCGCCGCATGGCGGCGGCCGATCAGCCACATGATGCCGGCCAGCGACATGCCGAACAGGACGATGATGACGTCCAGGTCCAGGCTCAGCGTGATCATGATGGCGTACAGCGCCAGCATGGTGAGGATGGAGAGGTTTTCGTTGAAGTTCTGCACGGCGATCGAGTGGCCGGCGCTCATCAGCACGTGGCCGCGGTGCTGCAGCAGGGCGTTCATCGGCACGACGAAATAGCCGGACAGGAGGCCGATGAGCAGCAGCAACACGACGGCGATCGGCAGCGAATACACGATCGTCATCGAGGTCACGACGAGGCCCATGATGATGCCGAGCGGGATCACGGTCAGTGATTTCTTCAGCGGGATCATCTTCGCCGCCATCGCCGCGCCGATCGCGGACCCGATGGCGACGACGCCGATCAGCCCCGTCGCCTTGTCGAGGGACATGTGCAGCGAGCGCTTGGCCCATTCCAGCACGATCAATTGCAGCGTCGCGCCGGCGCCCCAGAACAGCGTCGTCACGGCCAGCGAGATCTGGCCCAGCTTGTCTTTCCACAGCGTGGCGGAGCAGTCGGCGAAATCGGCGATCAGCTTGGCCGGATTGCGTTCCTGGTGCTCGTAGCGGGCGCCGGTGTCCGGGATGCGCAGGTTGAAGCCGGCCGCCAGCGCGTACACGCCGATCAGCACGGCGAGCTGGGCCTTGGTCGAGGAGTTGATGCCGGTGTCGATATAGGGCACGTCCAGCGTCATCAGCCAGGCGCTGCCGTGGGCACTGACGAGGGCGCCGCCCATGGCCGCGCCGAGGATGATGGACATGACGGTCAGGCCCTCGATCCAGCCGTTGGCCGCGACGAGTCGTTCAGCCGGCAGCAGCTCGGTCAGGATGCCGTATTTGGCGGGGGAGTAGACGGCGGCGCCGAAGCCGACGACAGTGCAGGCGATGAGGGGGTGGGCGCCGAAGAAGATCAGGCAGCACCCGAAAACCTTGATTAGATTGGCGGTGAACATCACCCGTCCCTTGGGCATTGAATCGGCAAACGCGCCGACGAATGGTGCCAGGAGGACGTAGAACAAGACGAACGACAGCTTCAGCAGCGGAGTGAGCGAAGCCGGGGCTTTCATCGCCGTTAGCAGACCGATCGAGACAAATATCAGCGCGTTGTCGGCCAGCGACGAGAAGAACTGCGCCGCCATGATGGTATAAAAACCACGGTTCATTCGAAAGGTTCAAAAAACTGGATGGGTTGCTTTATACCATGAAAGACCGCTTAGCCCAAGGAATCGACAATACGGCATTTCACTGCCGGGAGTAAAATAAACCTTTCGTTCTCAGCCGTCGCCCCCATCTGAAAGCCATGCCACGTCCCCTGCACGCCACCATCCACCTCGACTCCATGCAGCACAATCTGGCCCGTGCGCGCGCCTGTGCGCCGCAGGCGAACGTCTGGGCGGTGGTGAAGGCGAACGCGTATGGACACGGCCTGGAACGGGGCATGCGCGGCTTCGCGCAGGCCGACGGCCTGGCCCTGATCGAAACGGAAAGCGCGCTGCGCCTGCGCGAGCTGGGCTGGGTGAAGCCGATCCTGTTATTAGAGGGAATCTTCGACACGTCGGACATCCCCTTGCTGGCTGAACATAATGTCAACAGCACGGTCCATTGCATCGAGCAGGTCAAGATGCTGGAGTACACCCAGCTCTACCGTCCCATCGACGTGCACCTCAAGATGAATACGGGCATGAACCGCCTCGGCTTTCGGCCGGACGAGTTCGCGGCGGCCTACCAGCGGCTGCGCGCCATCCCGGGCATCCGCAACATCACGTTGATGACGCATTTCGCGAACGCGGACGAGCTGGAGCATCCGCGCCTGTCGATCGGCGAGCAGGTACGCCGGTTCCGGCTGGGCGCGGACGGCTTGCCGGGCGAGCGCAGCCTGTCGAATTCCGGCGGGGTGCTGCACACGGCGGAGCTCGTTCAGGAATTGCAGAGCGACTGGGTGCGCCCCGGCATCATGCTGTACGGCGGCACGCCTGGTGGCCGCTCGGCCAAGGACTACGGGCTGTTGCCGACGATGACACTGAAATCCGAAGTCATCGGCATCCAGCACCTGGAGCAGGGCGACAGCGTGGGCTACGGCAGCCGCTTCCAGGCGGACCGCGCGCTGACGGTGGGCATCGTCGCCTGCGGCTATGCGGACGGCTACCCGCGCCATGCCGAGCACGGCACGCCCGTGCTGGTGGACGGCGTCCGCACGACGCTCGTCGGCCGGGTGTCGATGGACATGATGGCGGTCGACCTGTCGCCCATTGCGAACGCGCGCGTGGGCAGCAAGGTCACCCTGTGGGGCGACGGTCTCCCGATCGACGAGGTGGCGCATGCCGCCGGCACGATCGGCTATGAATTGATGTGCGCCGTGGCGCCGCGCGTGCGCGTGGCCGAGGCGCCGCTCGGGTGCGATCCCATTTTATAACCAAGGAATCATGGCTAAACCCCGTACCAGTTTCGTCTGCAGCGATTGCGGCAGCGTCGCCAGCCGCTGGACCGGCCAGTGCGCCGATTGCAAGGCCTGGAACACGATGACCGAGCAGGTCGAGACCGCCGGCCTGAACCGCATGTCGCAGACGCCGCACATGCATAAGAGCCTCGCGCAAACGGCCCCCGTGCTGTCGCTGGCCGACATCGAGGCGATCGACGTGCCCCGCTTCGGCACCGGCATCGACGAATTCGACCGCGTGCTGGGCGGCGGCCTCGTCGCGGGCGGCGTCGTGCTGATCGGCGGCGACCCCGGCATCGGCAAGTCCACCTTGCTGCTGCAGGCGCTGGCGAACCTGGCCGCGGCGCGCAGCACGCTGTACGTGTCCGGCGAGGAATCCGGCGCCCAGATCGCCCTGCGCGCGCGCCGGCTGCAGGTCGAGGCGAAAGACCTGAAGCTGCAAGCCGAGATCCAACTGGAAAAAATCCTCGGCACCATTGCCGACCTCAAGCCGGAGGTCGCCGTCATCGACTCGATCCAGACCGTGTACTCGGATGCGCTGACGTCGGCCCCCGGTTCCGTCTCGCAGGTGCGCGAATGCGCGGCGCAGCTCACGCGCGTGGCCAAACAGACGGGCGTGACGATCATCCTCGTCGGCCACGTGACGAAGGAGGGCGCGCTCGCGGGGCCGCGCGTGCTGGAGCACATCGTCGACACCGTGCTGTATTTCGAAGGCGATACGCAGAGCAGCTTCCGCCTCGTGCGCGCCATCAAGAACCGTTTCGGCGCCATCAACGAGCTGGGCGTGTTCGCGATGACGGAAAAGGGCCTGAAGGGCGTGTCGAACCCGTCCGCACTGTTCCTGTCGCAACACGACAACCAGGTGCCCGGTTCCTGTGTGATGGTGACGCAGGAGGGCACCCGGCCGCTGCTGGTCGAAGTGCAGGCGCTCGTCGACGCGAGCCATTTGCCGAACGCGCGCCGGCTGTCCGTCGGCCTGGAGCAGAACCGCCTCGCGATGCTGCTCGCGGTGCTGCACCGCCATGCCGGCATTGCCGCGTTCGACCAGGACGTGTTCATCAACGCGGTGGGTGGCGTCAAGATCACGGAGCCCGCGGCCGACCTGGCCGTCCTGCTGGCGATCAATTCGTCGATGCGCAACAAGGCGCTGCCCCGCGGCCTCGTCGTGTTCGGCGAGGTGGGCCTGGCCGGCGAGATCCGTCCCGCCCCGCGTGGGCAGGAGCGTTTGCGCGAGGCGGCGAAGCTGGGCTTTTCCGTCGCCGTGATCCCGAAAGCTAATGCGCCGAAGCAAAAGATCGAGGGGATGACCATCGTGGCCGTCGAGCGGATCGATGAAGCGTTCAGCAAGCTGCGCGAGCTCGACTGATCACCGTAACTTGAATAGCGGTAACACGCAAGGTTATCGTTTGCACCTATAATGCCCCTCGTTTTTAAAAGATTCACAGGCTTATCGTGGCAATAGATCAGAGGCAATCCGCACGCAAGATCCTGAAGGTGCGGGCAGTCCTGGCGATGGAGGGCCAGACCCCCGTCCAGGGACGTACATCCGACATCGGCTCCAATGGCGTCAGCATTACCGTGCCGCATCCGCTGCAGACGGGGCAGACGGGCCAGGTCGGCTTCGACCTGCTCGTCGACGGCACGCCGTTTCCCCTGCATGCGCGCGTCAAGGTGATGTATTGTATTTTCAGCAATGGCGAGTTCAAGGCCGGGTTGCAGTTCATGAACCTGGACCTGGCGGCGATGAGCCAGGTGTCACGCTTCCTGCGCTGATTCATTGGCCGGTTGACAAGAAAAGCGGCGGGTGCCTTGGGCCCCGCCGCTTTTTCTTTGATGAGACCTCTGCGGCCCCCAATGCTATTCGTGATAGCGGTCGTGCAACCTTTGTGAACTGCCGATGCCTTCGGAAATCACCCCATACAGCACGAGGACGACCATCCCGGTCAGCATGCCTGTAATGAATAACATACCGTTCGAACGCCGTTGAGCGCTCCCTCCCCCATCTGTCATTCGAGATTGTAGGACTACTCCTCCATACTGCATAAACACTTTCAAATTAGCATAAGAAAAAGTATTTACAAGGCGCTTTTTCTCGACCTCGGAAGAGGGTGGAACCGTAGATTGTGACAGCGGTCGAAGGGCTGTGTGACATGTTATTTCGGGCGGTCACATTATGCGCCGCGCATGTCATATGGCCAGGCTGGCCATGTCATAAAGCCGTCATATTTGCTCACTACACTGCGCAGCATCAACCGTGTCACACCTAACCAAAGGACCTTGATATGCGCATGAAGCAACTGCTGGCAACCATCATCATCGGCACCACCGCCGCGTTCGCGAGCACCGCGACCCTGGCTGCCGACATCACCGGTGCTGGTTCCACCTTCGCCTACCCGATTTATTCGAAATGGGCGGAGATGTACAAGAAGACCAGCGGCAACGGCCTGAACTACCAATCGATCGGCTCCGGCGCCGGCATCAAGCAGATCAAGGCCAAGACGGTCGATTTCGGCGCATCGGACATGCCGCTGTCGGTCGAAGACCTGAACGAGGCGGGCCTGGTGCAGTTCCCGACCATCATGGGCGGCGTCGTCGCCATCGTCAACCTGGACGGCGTGGCGCCGGGCCAGCTGAAACTGACCGGTCCGGTCATCGCCGACATCTACCTGGGCAAGATCGCCAAGTGGAATGACAAGGCGATCGCCGCGCTGAATCCGGGCGTGAAGCTGCCGGCCGAAGACATCACCGTCGTGCACCGCGCCGACGGCTCGGGCACCTCGTTCCTGTTCACGAACTACCTGTCGCAGACCAACCCGGACTTCAAGGCGAAGATCGGTGCCGGCACCGCCGTGAAATGGGCTGTCGGCGTGGGTGGCAAGGGCAATGACGGCGTCGCCGCCAACGTCCAGCGCATCAAGGGCTCGATCGGCTACGTCGAATGGGCATATGCCAAGAAGAACAAGCTGGCCCATACCCAGCTGAAGAACCGCGACGGCAATTTCCTGCAGCCGGACGACGACGCGTTCAAGGCCGCCGCCGCCAACGCCGACTGGGCCAAGGCACCGGGCTTCGGCGTGGTGCTGACCGACCAGCCCGGCAAGGCCGCATGGCCGATCGTCGGTGCGACGTACGCAATCATGCACAAGTCGCAAGCCGATGGCGCCAAGGGCAAGGAAGTGCTGAAGTTCTTCGACTACGCGTTCAAGAACGGTGCTGCCGCCGCCGCTGAGCTGGACTACGTGCCGATGCCGGCTGCGACCACCAAGCTGGTGGAAGACGCCTGGAAGGCCAACCTGAAGGATGCTTCGGGCAAAGCGCTCTGGTAATTGAGCAATACCCGACACGTGGGTAGCGCCGCTCCCACCTCCCGGCGCGAGGTCGGGCAGGTGGGAGTGGCGCGTTTTTGCTTCTAGGTAATAAATTGGACAAACACATGAACGCACACCCCGCGCTCGCCGCCGACGAGGCCGGCCAGGCCGCGTTGCAGGAAGAAGCCCGCAACGTCGCACTGCGCAATACCATGCGCGTGCAGCGCATCCAGGACTTCATCTTCCACAAGGTGACCCTGTTGTTCGCCGCGAGCGTCCTGATCGTCCTCGTGGGCATCATTATTTCCCTGGCGATCGGGGCGGCGCCTGCGTTCCGCGAATTCGGCGCGTCCTTCCTCACCACCAACGAGTGGGATCCCGTCAACGACAAATTCGGCGCGCTGATCGCCATCACGGGTACGCTGGTCACGTCGATCATCGCGCTGCTCGTCGCCTTTCCCATCAGCTTCGGCATCGCGCTGTTCCTCACCGAGATCTGCCCGGCATGGCTGCGCCGCCCGATGGGCATGGCCGTCGAACTGCTGGCCGGCGTGCCGTCGATCATCTACGGCATGTGGGGCCTGTTCGTGTTCGCGCCGCTGTTCGGCGACACCATCCAGCCGTTCCTGAAAAAGACGCTCGGTGTGCTGCCGTTCATCGGCCCGTTCTTCCAGGGGCCGACGATGGGCCTGGGCCTCCTGACCGCCGGGATCATCCTTGCCGTGATGATCATCCCGTTCATCGCGTCCGTGATGCGCGACGTGTTCGAGATCGTGCCGGCCGTGCTGAAGGAATCCGCATACGGCCTCGGCTGCACGAAATGGGAAGTCGTGCGCAAGATCGTGCTGCCGTACACCCGCGCCGGCGTGGTCGGCGGCGTGATGCTGGGCCTCGGCCGCGCGCTGGGCGAGACGATGGCCGTCACGTTCGTCATCGGGAATGCCAACGACATCAAGCTGTCGCTGTTCGCGCCGGGTAATTCGATTTCCTCGACGCTGGCCAACGAATTCGCCGAAGCCAGCTCGCAACTGCACGTGTCCTCGCTGTTCGCGCTGGGCCTGATCCTGTTCGCCATCACGTTCATCGTGCTGTCGGCCGCCAAATTGATGCTCGTCGGGATGTCCCGCAAGGAAGGGGTGAAGTAATGGATGCCGTTGTCAATTCCGTCTATCGGCGCCGCCTGCTGGGCCACCGCATCGGCATCGCCCTGTCCGTGCTGGCGATGGCCGTCGGCCTCGGCTTCCTGCTGTGGATCCTGGAGACCCTGCTGGTCAATGGCTTCGGCGCACTGTCGCACACGCTGTTCACGATGGACACGCCGGCGCCGGGCAGCCCGGGCGGCCTGCGCAACGCGATCGTCGGCAGCCTCATGATGGTAGGCCTGTCCACGGCGATCTCGACGCCGGTCGGCATCCTGGCCGGCATCTATCTCGCCGAGTACGGCCAGAACAGCAAATTTGCCGCCGTCACGCGCTTCGTCACGGACATCATGCTGTCGGCGCCGTCGATCGTGATCGGCCTGTTCGTGTACGCCCTGTGCGTGGCGCGCTTCGGGCATTTCTCCGGCTATGCGGGCACGATCGCGCTGTCGCTGATCGCGATCCCCGTCGTCGTCCGCACGACCGACAACATGCTGCACCTGGTGCCGAACAGCCTGCTGGAAGCGGCGTTCGCGCTGGGCGCGCCGCGCTGGAAAGTGGCGATGACGGTGCGCCTGCGCGCCGTGAAGGCGGGCGTGGTGACCGGCGTGCTGCTGGCCGTGGCCCGCATCGCCGGCGAGACGGCGCCGCTGCTGTTCACCGCGCTGAACAATCAGTTCTTCAGCCTCGACATGAAACAGCCGATGGCCAACCTGCCGGTGGCGATCTACCTGTTCGCGATGAGCTCGTACGAAGACTGGCGCAGCCTCGCCTGGGGTGCCGCCCTGCTGGTGACGTTCAGCGTGCTGCTCCTGAATATCCTGTCGCGGACCCTGTTCCGCCAAAAGAACCCGCAATAAGTTGACGAAGATCCCAGATCCCATGATGACCCAGACCCTGTCCACCCCGTCGCAAACGACGCAAGGTTCGAAGCCCAAGACCAAGACCATCGAGATCTCCGGCCTGGACTTTTATTACGGCAAGACGAAGAGCCTGAAGAACGTCAACCTGGACGTCCACGACAAGCAGGTCACCGCGTTCATCGGTCCGTCGGGCTGCGGCAAGTCGACCTTGCTGCGCACGCTGAACCGCATGTACGACCTGTACCCGGGCCAGCGTGCCGAAGGCGCTATCCTTTACCGCGGCCGGAATATCCTGGAACCGGGTGTCGACGTGAACATGCTGCGCGCCAAGATCGGCATGGTGTTCCAGAAGCCGACGCCGTTCCCGATGTCCATCTACGACAACATCGCATTCGGCGTGCGCCTGTACGAAGACCTGTCGAAAGGCGAGATGGACGAGCGCGTGGAATGGGCGCTCAAGAAGGCCGCGCTGTGGACCGAAGTGAAGGACAAGCTTAACAAGAGCGGCCTGTCGCTGTCCGGCGGCCAGCAGCAGCGCCTGTGCATCGCGCGCGGCGTCGCGGTGAAGCCGGACGTGCTGCTGCTGGACGAGCCGACGTCGGCGCTGGACCCGATCTCGACGTCGAAGATCGAGGAACTGATCAGCGAACTGAAGGGCGACTACACGATCGCCATCGTCACGCACAACATGCAGCAGGCCGCACGCTGCTCGGACTACACGGCGTACATGTACCTGGGCGAACTGGTGGAATTCGGCGAGACCGACCAGCTGTTCCTGAACCCGGTGCGGAAAGAGACCCAGGATTACATTACGGGCCGTTTCGGTTGATGCGGTAAGATTACATTATTGAACAGGATGAACACATGGTAGGCGAGCACTCTTCCAAGCAGTACGACCAGGAACTGGAAGCGATCCGGTCGAAAGTGCTGCTCATGGGCGGCATGGTGGAAACGCAGTTCGACGAGGCGGTGAATGCGTTCCGCGTCGGCAACACCGAGCAGGCCGACAAGGTGGTGGCGGACGACCACGCCGTCAACCAGCTCGAAGTGCAGCTGGACGACGCCTGCAGCCACCTGATCGTGCGCCGCCAGCCGGCCGCCAACGACCTGCGTACGATCATGGCGACGATCAAGGTGATCACGGACCTCGAGCGCATCGGCGACGAGGCCGCCAAGATCGCCCGCACGGCCAAGAGCCTGCACGAGCGCGGCATGGTCAGCTTCAACCACTACGAGACGGTGCGCACGATCTCGCGCGCGACGGCCGACATGCTGCACGACGCGCTCGACGCGTTCGCGCGCCTGGACGGCAAGGCTGCCGTGCAGATCATCGCCCAGGACGACGTGATCGACCACGAGTTCCGCACCATCATGCGCAGTACGATCACGTTCATGATGGAAGACCCGCGCACGATCTCGTCGGCGCTGGACGTGCTGTGGGTGGCCAAGGCCATCGAGCGCATCGGCGACCACGCCAAGAATATCGCCGAGTACGTGATCTACGTCGTCGAGGGGCGGGACATCAGGCATAGCAAACCACAAGCCGTCGCGGCTGGCGGAGAAGGGTGATCGATGGCGGCCAACACGAGCGTCCTGATTGTCGAAGATGAGCCGGCGATCGTCGAACTGGTGAGCTATTCGTTGCGCGAGACGGGCTGGGAGATCCGCACGGCCGCCAACGTGGCGGCGGCCTGGGATTCGATCGTGCACGGCAGGCCCGACCTGCTGCTGCTGGACTGGATGCTGCCCGACCAGAGCGGCCTGCGGTTGCTGTCGCGCCTGCGCGGCGACCGCGATTTCCAGGACATCCCCGTCATCATGCTGACGGCGAAGAGCATGGAAGAGGACAAGATCGCGGGGCTCAATACCGGCGCCGACGACTACGTGACGAAGCCGTTCTCGCCGCGCGAACTGGTGGCCCGCTCGAAAGCGCTGCTGCGCCGCAAGAGCCCGCACCTGGCCGAGGCGCCGCTGTCGGCCGGTCCGGTCATGCTCGATCCGGCCAGCTGCACGGTCACCCTGGACGGCCGCCAGCTCGACATGGGCAATGCCGAATACCGCCTGCTGAAATTCCTGATGGCGCACCGCGAGCGCGTGTTCTCGCGCAGCCAGCTGCTCGACAAGGTGTGGGGCGACGCGGCGGCCGTCGAGGAACGCACGGTCGACGTCCACGTCCTCCGGCTGCGCAAGGCGTTGAAGGAAGCCGAAAAGCTGATCAAGACCGTGCGCAGCGTAGGCTACATGCTGTCCGAAAAAGAAAAATAGAAAGGTCGCCCGCTTGAATCCTCGCGTCATGTTCTGGGTCCCGGCGTTGCTGCGCCTGGGCCTGATGCTCGCGGTCGCCGGCATCGCGTGGTGGCTGCTGGGCCCTGTCTCCGGGCTGGCGCTCGCGCTGCTCATCACCCTCGGCCTGCTGATTTCCCAACTGGCCTACCTGCACAAGCTGGGCGAGTGGCTCGACGACCCGCAGAGCACGAAGCTGCCGGACGGGTGGGGCGCGTGGACCGACGTCTTCGCGCGTTTGTACCGCCTCCGCCGCGACGACGAACGCAACCGCGACGAGCTGACGGAATGGCTCGCGCGCTTCCGCCAGGCCATGCACCTGCTGCCGGAGGGCGTGGCGATCATGGACGACGTCCTGTTCCTCGAATGGTGCAACCCGGCGGCCGAGCGCCACCTGGGCCTCACGCTGGAACACGACAAGGGCCGGCGTGTGACGAACCTGATCCGCCACCCCGAATTCATCGACTACCTGATCCTCGGCCGCTACGAACAGCCGCTCACCCTGTCGATCCGCGGCCGCAAGCTGATCGTGCAGATCATCCCGTTCGAGAACCGCCGGCAAATCCTCGTCACCCACGACGCGACGGACACGGACCGCATCGAGGCGATGCGCCGCGACTTCATCGCCAACGCGTCGCACGAGCTGCGCACGCCGCTGACGGTGATCGTCGGCTTCCTCGAGATCGCGCTCGCCGACCCGGGCCTGGACGAGAAGACGCGCACCGCGCACCTGATGCTGATGACGGAACAGGCGCAGCGCATGCAGCGGCTGATCGAGGACATGCTCACCTTGTCGCGCCTCGAATCGGACGAGTATCCCCTGAAGCGCGAGCGCGTGGACGTGCGGGCTCTCGTCGAACAGGTGGCGAACGATGCGCGCGCGCTGTCCAACGGCCGCCACGAGATCGACTTCGCCGTCGACGGCCCGGACGTGATGGGCAGCAGCGAAGAGCTGCGCAGCGCGTTCGGCAACCTGGCCAGCAACGCCGTGCGCTACACGCCGCAAGGCGGGAAGATCGAGCTGCGCTGGCTGCGCGGCCCGAACGACCTGCGCTTCGAAGTGATCGACAACGGCATCGGCATCGACGAGCAGCACATCTCGCGCCTGACTGAGCGCTTCTACCGCGTCGACAAGAGCCGCTCGCGCGAGACGCAGGGCACGGGCCTCGGCCTCGCCATCGTCAAGCACGTGCTGCTGCGCCACGGCGGCAAGCTCGCGATCCGCTCGGTGCCCGGCAAGGGCAGCGTGTTTACGGCCACGCTGCCGAATACGTCGCTGCCGGGTTAATCGTCCGACCATCATCTTACGCGGCGCTTAAACCGGGGCCGGCAAACGGGCGGGATCGGGTTACAATCTCGGGATGACCTTCTCCCGACGTTCCCTTCTTGCCACGCTCGGCGCCGCGGCACTGCTCGCGGGCTGCGGCTCCACGC
>NZ_JBKYMO010000129.1:0-12746 GCF_047302915.1 Massilia sp. CT11-108
GGCCGCATCCGCTTCCAGCTTGGCGATGGCGTCCGGACCGGCCTGGCCGACCGTCGGCTCGCCCGGCTGCACGGCCGGGGTCGGCGTGGCGGGGGCCGCGTCCGTCGTCCAGTTTTCCTTGGCGATCATGGTCGCGAGCGGGTCGACTGGCTTGACGGGATACAGGTCGAAGATCAGGCGGTGGTGATAGCCGGCGATGGGCGCCAGGTTGAACACCTGCGGCTTGACCTCTTCCTTCAGGTCGAACACGAGGCGCACGACGTTGGGCCGGTTCTGGCCCACGCGCACCTGCTTGATGTACGGGTCGTTCGATTCGATCTTGGCGACGAGGCTTTTCAGCGTGTCGTTCAGCGCGAGGCCGTCGATGTCGACGACGAGGCGCGGCGGATCCGGCACCATGAAGTGCGTCGTCTTGAGCTCGCCGTCGTTTTCCAGGGTGACGCGGGTGTACTCGTCGGCCGGCCACACGCGCACGGCCATGATCTGGGCGGCGGATGCCGTCAGCGGCGCGACGACGGACAGCAGCAGCGTACCGCCAGCCTTCAGGATCGTGCGACGCGTCAAGGAACCGGGAATCAGGGAGTCGGGGGGTAGTGCAGGCGTTCGAGGCATAGCAGGCCCAAGTCGGACAACGCCTGCAATTCTACCTCACGCCCGCGACCGCTGACCTTAAGCAACACTTTAACGTCGGGCGGCGGCAACACCGGCTCTCCCTTTTCGGGCCATTCGACGATGCAGATGTTGTTACCGTCGAAATCTTCGCGGAACCCCGCGTCGAGGAATTCCTCGGGGCTGGACATGCGGTACAGGTCGTAGTGGATCAGGTTGACTTGTCGGCCATCCAGCTCGATGCGGTACGGCTCCGACAGCGTATAGGTCGGGCTCTTGACGGCGCCCTTGTGGCCGGCCGCGTGCAGCAGGGCGCGCGTGAGCGCCGTCTTGCCGGCGCCGAGGTCGCCGTGCAGGTAGATCACGAGGCCCGGGCTCAGCGCGAGAGAGAGGGCGGCGCCCAGGGCCTGCGTGGCCGATTCGTCGGGAAGATAGGCTGTAAGTTGCTGCTGCATCGAATAAAATATGAGGTTTGTAGGTCCGCCAATGTCCGCCCAGCTTCCCGTCCAGCCCGATCTTCCCGCACTCGCCCAGGCCATCAAGGCATGGGGCGCGGAACTGGGCTTTGCCGACGTGCGCATCGCCGACATCGACCTGGCCGGCCACGAAGCGGGCCTGCAGGCCTGGCTGGACGCCGGCCACCACGGCGAGATGGATTATATGGCAAGCCACGGCATGAAGCGCGCCCGCCCGGCCGAGCTGGTGCCGGGCACGGTGCGCGTGATCAGCGCGCGCATGGATTACCTGCCGATGGAGACGCCGGCCGACTGGCGTACGCGCGAGCGCCTGCGCCAGGACGACCCGCAGGCGGCCGTCGTCTCGATCTATGCGCGCGGCCGCGATTATCACAAGGTGTTGCGCAACCGGCTGCAAGCCCTGGCCGAGAAGGTCAAGGCGGCCGTCGGCGAGTACGGCTACCGCGTGTTCACGGATTCCGCACCGGTGATGGAGCTGCCGCTGGCGCAGAAGGCCGGCCTCGGCTGGCGCGGCAAGCACACGCTCTTGCTGAGCCGCGAGGCCGGCTCCACGTTCTTCATCGGCGAGATCCTCGTCGACCTGCCGCTGCCAGTCGACGAGCCGACCGGCGCGCATTGCGGCCAGTGCGGCGCCTGCATCGATGCCTGCCCGACGGGCGCGATCCTCGGCCCGGGCCGGCTGGATGCGCGCCGCTGCATTTCCTATCTGACCATCGAGTTGAAGGGCGCGATCCCGGAAGAATTCCGTCCGCTGATCGGCAACCGCATCTACGGCTGCGACGATTGCCAGCTGGCCTGCCCGTGGAACAAGTTCGCGCAGCGGGCGACCGTGCCGGATTTCGATGAGCGGAATGGCCTCGGCACGGCGGGGCTCATCGAGCTGTTCGGGTGGAGCGAGATTGACTTCAACCGCCGCCTCGAAGGCAGTCCGATCCGCCGTATCGGGCACGAGCGCTGGTTGCGCAACCTGGCGGTCGGACTCGGTAATGCGTCAACATCGGACGAGATCGTCGCCGCGCTGCGCGCCCGCGCGGACCATCCATCCGCGCTCGTGCGCGAACACGTCGCGTGGGCCCTCGCGCGCCACGGTGAGGCTGTCTAGGGTTCGATCCGCTTCATGCGCAGCGCGGACCAGTCGCCGTCGATGGAAATCATGGCGACGCCCGTGATGCCGTTTTCCTTGGCATACGCATTGATCGAATCGCGGTTGATGTCGGTGGCCTTGGAGGCGGTCTGTTTCAGATAGGCGACCCACAGCGAGCCCTTGTCGCCCATGCGTTCCTTGGCGATCGGGAAATATTGTTCGAGTTCCTTGCGGTTCATCGCGAACAGCAGCACGACGTCCACTTTCTCCTGGTCGGATTTGACCAGGTTGGGCGGCATCTGCGACACCATGCCGGGGTGGACGTTCCCGTTCAGGATCAGCATCGATTTCGCGGTCCTCAAGAACATTTTGTCGGCTATCGTCTTCTCGCTCATCTGCGTTCCCTAAAGAATGTTTCGACGTGGTGAGTTCGACCACTCCATGTTCAGGCTGATTTTACAAGCGAACCCCGCGCGGCACAGGACGCGCGGCCTGCCGTGCGCAGGTATTACTTCAGCAACCCGGCCAGCTCGACGGCCGTCTTGACCTGCATCTTGTCGAAGATATGCGCCCGGTGCACCTCGACCGTACGCATGCTGATGCCGAGCTTGTCGGCGACGACCTTGTTCATGTTGCCGGCGAGGATGAGATCGAGGACTTCCCGCTCGCGGGCCGACAGGGTGGCCAGCCGGGCATGGATGGCGTCGCGCGACGCGGCCTTGCGCGAGGCGGCGAGTGCTTCCTCGACGCGGTCCATCAGCTGGTTGTCGTTGAACGGTTTTTCGAAGAAGTCGAAGGCGCCGCGCTTGAGGGAATCGACGGCCATCGGCACGTCGCCGTGGCCGGTCAGGAAGATCACGGGCAAGCGCGCCAGCAGGCCGCGCGCCACCAGCTGGTCGAATACGGCGATGCCGTTCATGCCCGGCATGCGCACGTCCAGCAGGACGCAGTCGCCGTGTGCCGCATCGGCGGCGAACCGGTCGCCGAGCGCGTCGAGGAAGGCCTGGCCGCCCGCATAGCCGCGTGCCGGCAGTCCGCGCGATTGCGCCAGCCATTCGAGGGCGTCGCGGATCACGTCTTCGTCGTCGACGATGTGCAGCATGCAGGTCTCCTTTTTTTGACGTATTGTAATTCACCGTTCGGTGACGGGGGCTTCCTGCGCCTGCTGCAACGTAAACGTAAACACGGTGCCGCCGCCCGGATTGTCCGCGTGGGTGAGGGTGCCGCCGTGGAACTCGATCGCGGTGCGGCAGATCGACAGGCCCATGCCCATGCCTTCGGCCTTCGTCGAAAAGAACGGCGAGAACAGGCGCTCCGCCACTTCCGGCGGGATGCCGTGGCCGTTGTCGATCACCGATACGGCCACCTGGCCCTGGTCGCCCGTGTGCGCGGCGATCCTCAACACACGCCGCTCGGGATCGACGGCCTGCATCGCCTCGATGGCATTGCGCGTGAGATTGAGAAGCACCTGCTCGATCAGGACGCGGTCCGCGAGCACGGGCGGCAGGTCGTCCGGCACGTCGACCTGCAGCGCGACATAGCTCTGGCGCGCCTGCAGTTCGACGAGGGCGCGGATGCCGTCGACGACGTTGGGAATGCCGACCGTCTCGCGGCGCGGTTCGCGCTTCTTCACGAATTCGTGCACGCTGCGGATGATCTGGCCGGCCCGGCGCGCCTGCGTGTTGGCCTGTTCCAGCGCACGTTTCAGCATGCCGGTGTCGAGCGGCGCCGCCTGGGTCTCGCGCGCGAGCACGTTCAGCGCGCCCGCCGTGTAGCTGGAGATGGCGGCCAGCGGCTGGTTCAGTTCGTGCGCCAGCATCGACGAGATCTCGCCCATCGTCGCCAGGCGCGCGCTCGTCTCGAGCTTTTCCTGCTGCTGGCGATTCAGTTCTTCCGCGCGCTTGCGGTCCGTGATGTCGAGGATGGAACTCATCCAGCCCGTGTGGTGGCCGTGCGCGTCGACGAGGGGCGCCTCGAACACGAGCACGGGCACGCGCACGCCGTCCGAGCGCTGGAACACGGTCTCGAACTGCGGCGTGGCCTGGCCCGACAGCACTTTGCGGAAGCGGCCTTCGTATTCCGCCATCGCTTCCGGCGCCCAGTACGGCATCGGCGGCGTCTTGCCCAGCAGGTCTTCCGCGGGATAACCGACCATGCGGCAGAACGCCGGGTTGACGTAGGTGACGCGGCCTTCCAGGTCGCGCGCGCGCAGGCCCGTCAGCAGCGAATCTTCCATCGCGGTGCGGAAGGCCATCTGCTGGCGCAGCGCGTTTTCCGCCGCGATCGTGCGCGCGATGTGGCGCCACAGCGCGACGAGCGAAATGACGAGGCCCAGCGCCAGCACGATCACTGAGCCGACCAGCAGGTTCGGCAGCAGCTTCGGCGCGGCCTTGACGCTGTCGGTGGCGAGCACGATCTGCGAGCCGGGCAGGTCGAGCGCGCGCTTGTGCGTGTAGACGCCGCGGCCCGGCCCGCCCGCCGCGCGCTGCGCCACGACGTGGTCGTCGCGGTCGAGCAGGGACAAGGCATTGTCCTGGGCGAACCACCACGGCACGTTCTCGTCCAGCAAGGTCTGCAGGTTGTACGTGGCGACGAGGCTGCCCATGTATTTGCCGGCGTGGATCAGCGGCAGGTGGAAGTCGATCAGGCCATGCACGAGGCCGGTGGCACCGTATGGCTCGCTGTAGCGTCCCAGGCGCGTGCTGCGCGACATGGCGGCGGCATCGCGCGACGATTGCGTGAGCCCTTCGGGCGGCAGTTCCATGCCGCGGCTCGCCTTGACCTGGCCCTGCGCGTCGTACCAGATGATGCGCTGGAGTTCGTGGCCGTTCTTGAACATCTGCGCGAAGCGGGCCTGCAGGGCGGCCGGCGCCGGCGTCTCGATAACCATGTCGTTGCCCAGCGCGGCCAGCGCTTCCTCGCTGCGCGCGAGTTCGAAGCGCAAGGTCTGCTCGACCCACAACGTATCTGCGATCAATTGTTCCTGCCGCTCGTTGCTTTCCATCTGGCGCGCCTGCCAGGGCAGCCACAGCAGGACGAGCAGGAACAGCAGCACCAGCAATACGGGCACGAGCCAGCGCCACGGGCCTTGCTTGACGGGGCGGGGCAGGGTGAATGGACTTTTCATGTGATAACGTTTCATCTTTTGCCAGTGTCCGTCTGTCGTGGTTTTCCACGATAGCGGTACGACCCGCGAAGCGGCACACTGGCGGTCGGTATCCGAATATACACCGCGGGAAGATGAAATTTATGCGCATCAAAGCCTTGCTGGCCGCGCTTGCTGTCGTGACTGGCGCCGGCGCCCACGCCCAGGCCCCGATCATCATCAAGTTCAGCCACGTCGTATCGCCTGACGCACCCAAGGGCCTGGCGGCCGAACGCTTCCGCGTGCTGGCGGAGCAGCGGACGCACGGCCGGGTGAAGGTCGAAGTCTATCCCAACAGCCAGCTCTACAAGGACAAGGAAGAGCTGGAAGCCCTGCAGCTGGGTGCCGTGCAGATGCTGGCGCCGTCGCTCGCCAAGTTCGCGCCGCTCGGCGTGAAGGAATTCGAGGCGTTCGACCTGCCGTATATCTTCCCGACCAAGGCGGCGCTGTATGCCGTGACGGAAGGGCCGATCGGCAAGAGCCTGCTGCAAAAACTGGAATCGAAGGGCATCACGGGCCTGGCCTACTGGGACAACGGTTTTAAAGTGATGTCGGCCAATCGTCCACTGCACACCCCGGCGGATTTCCGCGGCTTGCGCATGCGCATCCAGGGCTCCAAGGTGCTCGACGTGCAGATGCGCGCGCTCGGCGCGGTGCCCCAGGTGCTGGCGTTTTCCGAAGTCTACCCCGCCCTGCAGGCCCATATCGTGGACGGCACCGAGAATCCGCCGTCGAATATGTACACGCAGAAAATGCACGAGGTGCAGAAGTACGTGACGGTGTCGAACCACGGCTACCTGGGCTATGCCGTCATCGTCAACAAGAAATTCTGGGACGGCCTGCCGCGCGACATCCGGACGGAGCTGGAGCAGGCGATGCGCGAAGCGACGGCATTCGAAAAGACCATCGCCCAGCGCGACAACGACGCGGCCCTCGAAGCGATCCGCAAGACCGGCAAGACGAAGATCTATACGTTGACGCCGCAGGAACAGGCCGACTGGCGGCGCGCCCTGCTGCCCGTGCAGAAGCAGGTGGAAGGGCGGATCGGCAAGGATCTGATCGATGCAATAAATCAGACGACCTCGCGAACGACGTCCCGCGCCACGGCGCCCATCACGACAGCCCAGGCCAGGTGAGAATCGCCCCTATTCGGTGCGGGTAAAATGTGTTAGTTGCCTGTAATCAATGAAACACCGGCACTAGCATTTTTATGACATGTCATGGGGGCTTATGACCGAAATATATTTCGTGAATGTATATAAAAAACTACGCTTTTCTTATGCGGTTGCGTTATGATGGGGCACCTTTCGGCACCAACCTGGTGCGGACAAGCGAACCGAATACGATTTGGGAGAGGGAAAAGAAAGCGGTAAATACAAACTTTACCGTAAAACAGTTAGGAGGAGACACACGTTTTATATGATGCAGCCGGCAATGACCAGGCAGCCGAAAACGTGACCATATTAGAAACGCACCCACGGGTGCGTTTTTTTTTACCTCGGTTTCGTGGACCTTGGGCGGGCCTTGCGAACGCGCTCGCCGGGTCTTACACTGCATCGATGAGCACACAACAAGGCAGCGAGATTTTCAGCGCCATCATCGCGGCGCCGTTTGGAGCGATGGGCATCCGTACCGAAGACGGGCGGTTGCGCGAACTGGTCTACCTGCCGCCGCATTACCACGAAAAATCGGCGCAGGATGCCGTCGCCGAGCAGGCCGCCGTCCAGGTGGCGCGCTATTTCGAGGATCCCGATTTCCGCTTCGACCTGCCGCTGAAGGAAGCCGGCAGCGCATTCCAGCGGCGCGTGTGGGACACCATTTGCGCGATCCCGCGCGGCAGCGTCCGTACGTACGGCCAGATCGCCAAGCAGCTGGAATCGGCCCCGCGCGCCGTCGGCCAGGCCTGCGGCGCCAACTGGTTCCCGCTCGTGATCCCGTGCCACCGCGTGACGGCGTCCGGCGGCCTGGGCGGTTTTTCCAGCAGCGACGACGAACACGGATTCCAGCTCGGAATCAAGCGCTGGCTGCTGCGCCACGAAGGCGCGCTGGCGCTCGAGATGCCATGGCAGCAGCAGTCAATCTTCCCCTGATCGACGCGTTCTGCGACACGCTCTGGCTCGAGCACGGATTGGCGAAGAATTCCCTCGACGCCTACCGGCGCGACCTGCGCCTGTTCGCACGTTGGCTCGACGTCAAGCGGCCGGAGCGGAGCGACCTGTACGCCGTCGAACCGCAGGACATCGCCGCCTATTTCGCCGAACGCCACGAAGACACGAAGCCCAGCTCGGCCAACCGCCGGCTGTCGGTGCTGAAGCGCTTTTACCAGCTCGCGCTGCGCGACCGCCGCATCGCCGCCGACCCGTGCCTGAAGATGGCATCCGCGAAGCAGCCGCAGCGTTTCGTCCATACGCTCACCGAAGCCCAGGTCGATGCGCTGCTCGCGGCGCCGGACGTCGCGACGCCGCTGGGCCTGCGCGAGCGCACGATGCTCGAACTGATGTATGCCAGCGGCCTGCGCGTGTCGGAACTCGTCGCGCTGAAGCTGGTCGAACTGAGCCTGAACGATGGCGTCCTGAGGGTTACCGGCAAAGGGAACAAGACCCGGCTCGTGCCGTTTGGCGAACAGGCGCGGCACTGGCTGGACCGTTACCTGAAAGAGGCGCGCGGCATCATCCTCGACGGCCAGGTCGACGACGCGCTGTTCGTGACGGGCCGCGGCGGCCCGATGACGCGCCAGATGTTCTGGGTCGTCATCAAGAAGCATGCGGCGAAGGCGGGCATCACGGCGCCGTTGTCGCCCCACACGCTGCGTCACGCGTTCGCAACACACTTGCTGAACCACGGCGCCGATCTCCGCGTGGTGCAGTTGCTGCTGGGGCATTCCGACATTTCCACGACCCAGATCTACACCCACGTCGCGCGCGAGCGCCTGAAGCACCTCCACGCGCGGCACCACCCGCGTGGTTAATTCTCAAGACGATGTGGGATGACTGGTCCATAATGGACTAGTACGACCTTTCCAACGATAGCAAGAGGTGAGCATGGCCAAGACGAATTTCCAGTACGAAAAACGCCAGCGGGAGTTGGAGAAGAAACGCAAGGCGGACGAAAAGGCGCGCAAGAAGCAGGAAGCCAAGCAGCACAAGGGGGACGATGCGCCGGCGCAGGATGAAGATGCCGGAGAAGAGGCGCGGCAGGAGCATGATCCCGCTTGACCACACGTCGTTCCCGCGCACGCGGGAACCCATGCTGAGCTTGCTTAAAGCGTCTCGTGCGATTCCTGATGCTCTGTATGGGTCCCCGCTTTCGCGAGGACGGCGTCATGCGGTTTGTTCCGTAGCCGTATCTTCCTCGTGCCCCTTCCTGAACCACGCCGCCACTCGCTTGCCCAGGCTGTCGAGATAGGTGTACGCCACCGGCACGACGACCAGGGTGAGCAGGGTCGACGTGATCACGCCACCAATTACTGCACGTCCCATCGGCGCCTGCGTTTCTCCGCCTTCGCCCATGCCGATCGCCATCGGCAGCATGCCGAAGATCATCGCGAGCGTCGTCATCAGGATCGGGCGCAGGCGCACCTGGCCCGCTTCCATCAGCGCGTCGAACTGTGACCGGCCTTCGCGCTGGCCGTGGTTCGCGAAGTCCACCAGCAGGATCGCGTTCTTCGTCACGAGACCCATCAGCATCACGACGCCGATGATGGAAAAGATGTTCAGCGTCGTCTTCGTGATGAGCAGCGCGACTAGCACGCCGATCAGCGACAGCGGCAGCGACACCATGATCGCGATCGGCTGCAGGAAGCTGCCGAACTGCGAGGCCAGCACGAGGTAGATGAAGATCACGGCAATGCCCAGGGCGACGCCGAAGCCGGCCATCGTCTCGTCCATCTGCTGGGCGTCGCCGCCGACGTCGAAGCGCACGCCGTCCGGCAGCTGCATGGCTTTCATTTCCTTGTTCACGTCGCCCATCACGTCGCCCAGCGGACGGCCTTCGAGGCCGGCGAAGACCGCCACGCGGCGCTGCAGCGCCTGGCGCTTGAGCATCTGCGGGCTCGTCGACGGGATGAATTGCACGACCTGGCGCAGCGGGACCATGACCGGGTTGCCCATCGCGTCACGCTTGCTCGATGCCACCGACAGGTCGGCCAGGTCGGCCACCTTTTCGCGGCCCGACTTCGGCAGCTGCACGTTGACTTCGTAGTTCTGGCCATCCGGCGCGAGCCAGCGGTTGGTCTGGTCGCCGGCGACGAACGGACGCAGCGCCGTGCCGATCTGCTGCACGGTGAGCCCGAGGTCGGACGCCAGCTCGTGGTTGATCTTGACGATGGTCGCCGGGTTCGCGCCTTCCTGGCTGTACTCGATGTCGGCGATGCCGCGGATCTTGCGCATCTTGTCCATCAGCGCGTGGGCGACCGCGTCCAGCTTCGCCTCGTCATTGCCGAGGATCGCGATATAGATCGGGCGCTGGCCCACCGTCAGCGAGATGCCGGCGATCTTTTCCAGGCGTTCGCGGATGACTTTTTCCATCTCCTGCTGCGAGCGGCGGTGCGTCTTGTGCACGTCCGTCAGCTTCAAATGCACTTCCGAGTAATTGCGGCCTTCCCACGAACCGACGATGGTCGAGACGCTTTCGATTTCCTTGAACTCGGCCAGCGCCGCCTCGGCCTGGCGCAGTTTCGCATCCGAGTAGTCCAGGCTGGAGCCGATCGGCGTCTTCAGGCGCATGTGGATGTAGCCGTCGTCGACCTGCGGCACGAATTCGCCGCCGATCTTCGGCACCAGCATCAGGCTGGCCGCGAACAGGACGACCGCGAGCAGCAGCGTGGATTTGCGCCAGTCCAGCGCCAGCGCCAGCACCTTCGCGTACACGTCGTGCAGCCACTCGATGCCGTGCTCGATGCGCGCCATCAGGCGGCCCAGCCACGGCACGTACCTGAAGCGGCCCTTCACGGGATCGGGCCACACGGACGACAGCATCGGGTCGAGCGTGAAGCTGACGAACAGCGACACCAGCACGGCCACGGCGACGGTGATCCCGAACTGCAGGAAGAAGCGGCCGATGATGCCCTTCATGAATGCGATCGGCACGAACACGGCGACGATGGCGAACGTCGTCGCCATCACGGCGACGCCGATCTCGTTGGTGCCGTCTTCCGCGGCGCGCACGTGGTTCTTGCCCATGCCGAGGTGGCGCACGATGTTTTCGCGCACGACGATGGCGTCGTCGATCAGCAGGCCGATGCACAGCGACAGCGCCATCAGGGTGAGGAAGTTCAGCGTGAAGCCGAAGTACTTCATCGCGATGAAGCTGGCCAGCACCGAGATCGGCAGCGTCAGGCCCGTGATGATGGTGCTGCGCCACGAGTGCAGGAAGAAGAACACGATCACCATGGTCAGCAGCGCACCTTCGAGGATGGTGTCCTTGACGTTGTCGAGCTGGCCCTGCACGTTCTTCGCCTTGTCGTCCAGGATGCGGAACTGCACGTCCTTCGGCAGCGTCGTCTTCATCGCCTCGATGGCGGCCTTGACGCCGGTGCCCACCTGCACCGTGTTGGCGTCCTGGATCTTTGCGATCTCCAGCGTGATGGAACGCTCGCCGTTCACGCGCGAGATCGACTGTTCCTCGGCGGCGCCGTCGGAGATGCCGGCCACCTGGCTCAGGTAGATCGGGCCGCCCGTGCGGTTGGCGACGACGATGCGCCGGAAGTCGGCCGCTTCCTTCATCTTGCCTTCGATGCGCACGAGGTTCTCGCGCGCGCCGTGGCTGATGCGGCCGGCCGGCAGGTTGGCGTTGGTCGTCGCGATCGCGTTCATCACCTCGTCGATGCCGACGTTGAGGCTCTTTAGCTGGTCGGGGCGGATGTCGATCAGCACCTGGCGGTCCTGCTTGCCGTTGACGCGGATCTGGCCCACGCCGGCCACGGCCTGCAGGCGCTTGACGATCACCTGGTCGGTCAGCATCGTCAGGTCGCGCAGGCTGCGCTCCTTCGACGTCAGCGCCAGCAGGACCACGGGCTGCGTGTTCTCGCCTTCCTCGCGGTACACGATGGGCTCCTTCACCTCGCGCGGGAAGCCGCCGCGGACGGTGCTGATGCGGTCGCGCAGGTCCTGCACGGCGCGGTCCATGTCGACCGTCAGCTGGAATTCGATGCCGACGCCCGAGCGGCCTTCCCACGACGTGCTGCGGATCGTCTTGATGCCGCCGACCGTGTTCGCCGCTTCCTCGAGCGGGCGCGTCACGTCATTCTCGACCTGCTCGGGCGAGGCGCCGGGATACGCGGTCTCGATGAAGACGGCCGGGATCTCGACGTTCGGCATGCTCTCGACGCCCAGGCCGCGGTACGCGAACAGGCCGAGCACCATCAGGCCCACCATCACCATCGTGGCGAAGACGGGGTATTTGATACTGGTACGGGTGATCCACATGGCTCAGCCTTTCGCGTCGGGCAGTTTGACCTTGCTGCCCGGCTTGATGCCGTCCAGCGGCACGGCCAGCACCGTCATGCCGGCGTCGACGCCTTCCAGCGCTTCGACGACGCCTTCGTCCTGGTTGCGCAGGCCCAGCTTCACGGGCTGCGCGACGACCTTGCCGTCAGCGATGCGGTAGACGACGTCGCGGCCATTGTCCTGGCGGACGGCGCCGATCGGCAGCAGCGGATGCGCGGCCGACTTGTCGGTGACGATGGTGCCCTTGGCGAACATGCCGGCGCGCAGCACGCCGTCGGGATTCGCCACGTCCACGTACACGATCATGGCGCGCGAGCCCGCCTCGGTGGCCGGGTTGATGCGCGCGACCTTGCCCGTGAAGTTGCGGCCGTCGAAACCGTCGACCTTGAACTGCACGTCCTGGCCGACCCGGATGCGGGGGATGTCGGACGCGGGCACCTGGGCGTCCAGCGTCAGGTGCTTCAGGTCGACGATCGAGAACACGGGGCTGTCCGGCGCCAGCTTTTCGCCCGCCTGCGCGTGGCGCCTGCTGACGACGCCTTCGATCGGCGCATGGATCGTCGTATCGGCCAGCGCGATGCGCGCGAGGTCCAGCTGGGCGCGCGCCGAGTCGACGGCGGCCTGCGCCAGGTCGACGGCGTTCGCCGAGGTGTCGTACGCGTTCTGCGCGATGAAATTTTGCTTCAGCAGCGACGCGCTGTTGCTCATGTTTTTCTTCGCCATCATCAGGCGTGCCTGAGCGTCCGCCAGCATGGCCTGCTGCTGCGCCACGCGGGCGCGCGCCTCGGCGGGATCGAGCTGCGCGATCACCTGGCCGGCCTTGACGTCCATGCCTTCCTGCACGGCGGTCGACAGCACGATGCCCGACACCTTCGACTTGACGGTGGCCTGCGCCAGCGGCATGAGCGAACCGGTGACGGGCAACGTGACGGCCAGCGGGCGCGCCTCGATGCGGGCGATGTCGCGCACGGACAGCTCGTGCAGCT
>NZ_JBKYMO010000130.1:0-12734 GCF_047302915.1 Massilia sp. CT11-108
CCCCCCCCCCCCCCCCCCCCCCGGGCCGCATGACCTGGGTCATGCCGCGCGAAAATGAATCGCTTGCAGCGCCGTGTTCTTCAAACGTGTAAACTGTTGCATAGCTGTTCATTTTGCAGTGCGGCGATTGCGGCCGACCCTGTATCGGGTTATAATGCATGTCTAACCCGAGTGCTTCCCAATATTGTTTTGGCGAACAAGCTCCAGTTGGGAATACAAAAGATGGGCAGTTGCCCATTTTTTTTTTGTTGAATCGTTTTAAGGGTCCGGCACCGGACCGTGGAGAACCTGTGCAGTTGTTTGATTTGATTGCCACGACAGTCAGCGGACTGGGCTACGACCTCGTCGATATCGAACGGGCCGAGCGAGGCATCCTGCGCGTGTTTATCGACTTCCCGGCGGCAGTGGCGGACGAAAAGGGACCGATCTCGGTCGAGGATTGCGCCACGGTGAGCCACCAGTTGTCGCACGTGCTGATGGTCGAAAACGTCGACTACGAGCGCCTGGAAGTGTCGTCGCCCGGACTGGACCGTCCGGTGCGCACCCTGGCCGACTTCGAACGCTTTGCCGGCAGCGAATGCACCGTCAAGCTGCGCGTCGCGATGCCCGGCACCGCGAACCGCAAGACCTGGACGGGCATCCTGCATGCGCCGGAAGGTGACAAGATCGGGTTGGAATTTGAAAGCAAGGATGGTCCGGCGTTGCTCGAATTTACGCTGGCCGAACTGGACAAGGCACGCCTGGTGCCAAAGGTGGATTTTAGGAGTCGCAAAGCATGAGTCGCGAAATTTTGTTGTTGGTTGATGCGCTCGCGCGCGAAAAGAACGTCGATAAGGAAGTGGTCTTCGGGGCGCTTGAGTTCGCCCTGGCGCAAGCTACGAAAAAGCGCTACGAAGGCGAGGTCGACATTCGCGTGTCCATCGACCGCGACACGGGCGAATTCGAAACCTTCCGCCGCTGGCACGTCGTGCCGGACGAGGCCGGTCTGCAACTGCCGGACCAGGAAATCCTGCACTTCGAAGCCAAGGAACAGATTCCGGACATCGAAGTCGACGAGTACATCGAAGAGCCGATCGAGTCGGTCGAGTTCGGCCGCCGCTTCGCCCAGGACACGAAACAGGTCGTGCTGCAGCGCGTCCGCGACGCCGAGCGCGAGCAGATCCTGCAGGACTTCCTGGAGCGCGGCGACGCGCTGGTCACCGGCACCATCAAGCGCATGGAGCGCGGCGATGCGATCGTCGAATCGGGCAAGATCGAGGCGCGCCTGCCGCGCGACCAGATGATCCCGAAGGAAAACCTGCGCATCGGCGACCGCGTGCGTGCCTACATCCTGCGCGTGGACCGCAACATGCGCGGCCCGCAGGTGATCCTGTCGCGCACGGCACCGGAATTCATCATGAAACTGTTCGAACTCGAAGTTCCCGAGATCGAGCAGGGTCTGCTGCAGATCAAGTCGGCCGCCCGCGACCCGGGCGTCCGTGCGAAGATCGCTGTCTTTACCGCGGACAAGCGCATCGACCCGATCGGTACCTGCGTCGGCATGCGCGGTTCGCGCGTGCAGGCCGTGACCGGCGAGCTGGGCGGTGAGCGCGTGGACATCGTGCTGTGGTCGGAAGATCCGGCCCAGTTCGTGATCGGCGCGCTGGCTCCGGCCAACGTGTCGTCGATCATGGTGGATGAAGAGAAGCACGCGATGGACGTCGTCGTCGACGAGGAAAACCTCGCGATCGCGATCGGCCGTTCGGGCCAGAACGTACGCCTGGCGTCCGAGCTGACCGGCTGGAAGATCAACATCATGACCGCCGAAGAGTCGGCCAACAAGGCTGCCCAGGAAACCGCTGCCGTGCGCACGCTGTTCATGGAAAAGCTGGACGTGGACGAGGAAGTGGCGAACATCCTGGTCGAAGAAGGCTTCTCGAGCCTTGAAGAAGTCGCATACGTGCCCATCTCCGAAATGCTGGAGATCGAATCGTTCGACGAGGACACCGTCAATGAACTGCGCACCCGTGCACGCGACGCGCTGGTGACCGAGGCGATTGCTTCGGAAGAAGGTCTCGAGGGTATGGAAGAGGCGCTGGCCAACCTGGAAGGGATGGACCGCGCCACTGCCGGCAAGCTGGGCCTGGCCGGTATCAAGACCCTGGAGCAATTCGCGGGTCTGGCCTACGACGAGTTCAGCGCCATCCTGGCGCTCCCGACCGATCGTGCCCGTGAACTGATCAAGAACGAATTTAATGATGTGACCGACGATGAGATGAAACTGGTCGACGCCAAGTACGACGACCGGGCCAAGGCCCTCCAGGCAAAAGCCTGGAGCCAGGTCGAAACGGCCAAGGCATAAATGAGACGCGACAGACCGGAGCATATCGCTTTCCGGTCTTCGCGCTTTATTAAGCTAGCAAATTTCTTTATCATCTCGCGACACATAGAAAAGAGGACTGAATGGCGAGTAACAACGTAGCCCAATTTGCCACCGAACTGAAGATGCCTGCAGATTTGCTGCTGACGCAGCTGCGTTCTGCCGGCGTCGAGAAAAGTTCGACGTCAGACCCCTTGTCCAAGGATGATAAGGATAAGCTGCTGAACCATCTGCGCCGTACCCACGGTGCCGCCGAATCCGGCGAAAAGAAGAAGATCACGGTGACCCGCAAGGAAACCTCCGAGATCAAGCAGGCTGACGCCAGTGGCAAGTCGCGCACGATCCAGGTCGAAGTGCGCAAGAAACGCACTTTCGTGCAACGTGACGATCTCGTCACGCCGAAAGCGGCTGCCCAGCAGTCGCCGGTCGTCGACGCCGCCGAGCAGGCGCGTCGCGATGAAGAAGCGCGCCGTCAGGCAGAGCTGATCGCGCGCCAGGAAGCGGAACTGCGCGAGAAGCAGGAACGCCTGGCCAAGCTCGAATCCGAAAAGGCCGAGCAGGCCAAGGCGGCCGAAGAGCAGGCCAAGCGCGACGCGGAAGAGCGCGCCAAGCGCGAAGCCGCGGAAGCCGAGGCAGCCCGTGCCAACGAGGCGCAGAAAGCATCCCAGGCGTCGGCAGGTGCTGCCAACGCCGCCGAGGAAGCGAAGCGCGCCGCCGCCGAGGAAGCCAAGAAAGCGGCTGCCGAGGAAGCCAAGCGCAAGGCCGAAGAGGCCGCGAAGGAAGCCGCCGAACGCGCTGCCGCCACCGAGCGTGCACGCAAGGCCGTGGCCGACGAAGTTGCCCAGATCAAGGCGATGATGGCCCAGCCGCGCCGCGTGATCAAGGCGCCGGAAGTGGTGCCGGCTGCGAAACCGAAGGCGGCCGAACCGAGCACCCTGCACAAGCCGGCGACGGCTGCGAAACCGGCCGAAGCCAAGCCGGCCGACGGTGCGGGCGGCCGTGCCAAGCCGGGCGACAAGAAATCGATCAAGTCGGCCAACGTGGCCTCGACCTGGTCGGACGACAAGAAGCGCGGCGGTCCGAGCGGCGGTACGAAGGGTCGCGGCAACGCGGCGCCGACCGGCCGTGACGGCTGGCGTGCAGGCGGCGGCCGTGGCGGCCGTCGTGGCGGCCACGACGATCGCGAATCGAACTTCCAGGCCCCGACCGAAGCCATCGTCAAGGATGTCTACGTGCCGGAGACCATCACCGTCGCCGAACTGGCGCACAAGATGGCCGTCAAGGCATCGGAAGTCATCAAGCAGCTGATGAAGCTGGGCCAGATGTGCACCATCAACCAGGTGCTGGACCAGGAAACCGCGATGATCGTGGTGGAAGAGATGGGCCACAAGGCCTTCGCCGCCGCCGAGGACGATCCGGAAGCGCTGCTGGCCGACCACGGCGAGCATGCCGATTTCGAGTTGAAGCCGCGTGCGCCGGTCGTGACCGTCATGGGTCACGTCGACCACGGCAAGACCTCGCTGCTGGACTACATCCGCCGCGCCAAGGTGGCGGCGGGCGAAGCCGGCGGCATTACCCAGCACATCGGTGCTTACCACGTGGACACGCCGCGCGGCATGGTCACCTTCCTGGATACCCCGGGCCACGAGGCGTTCACCGCCATGCGTGCCCGTGGTGCCAAGGCGACCGACATCGTCATCCTCGTGGTGGCGGCCGACGACGGCGTGATGCCGCAGACCAAGGAAGCAATCGCTCACGCGAAAGCGGCCGGCGTTCCCCTGGTCGTGGCGATCAACAAGATCGACAAGCAGGGCGCGAATCCGGACCGCGTGACCCAGGAGCTGGTGGCTGAAGGCGTCGTGCCGGAAGAATACGGTGGCGAGTCGCCGTTCGTCCAGGTGTCGGCGAAAACCGGCCAGGGCATCGACGACCTGCTGGAAAACGTGCTGCTGCAGGCCGAAGTGCTGGAACTGAAGGCGCCGGTGGAATCGCTGGCCCGTGGCCTGGTGGTCGAAGCCCGCCTGGACAAGGGCCGCGGCCCGGTCGCCACCATCCTGGTGCAGTCGGGTACGCTGAAGCGCGGCGACGTCGTGCTGGCGGGATCGTCCTTCGGCCGCGTCCGTGCGATGCTGGACGAAAATGGCAAGTCGGTGGCCGAAGCCGGTCCGTCCTTCCCGGTCGAGATCCAGGGCCTGACCGAAGTCCCGAGCGCGGGCGAGGAAGTCATGGTCATGGCCGATGAACGCAAGGCGCGCGAAATCGCACTGTTCCGTCAAGGTAAATTCCGCGACGTGAAACTGGCCAAGCAGCAGGCAGCGAAGCTGGAGAACATTCTCGACCAGATGGGCGAAGGCGAAGTCAAGAACCTGCCGCTCATCGTCAAGACCGACGTCCAGGGTTCGCAGGAAGCGCTGGTCGGCTCGCTGCAGAAGCTGTCGACGTCGGAAGTGCGTGTGCAGATCGTGCACGCGGCCGTCGGCGGCATCACCGAGTCGGACGTCAACCTGGCAACCGCGTCGAAGGCAGTCATCATCGGCTTCAACGCCCGTGCCGACGCCCAGGCGCGCAAGCTGGCGGAAACGAACGGCGTCGACATCCGTTACTACAGCATCATTTACGATGCGATCGACGAGATCAAGACGGCACTGTCGGGCATGCTGGCACCGGAGAAGCGCGAGCACGTCACCGGCCAGGTGGAAATCCGCCAGGTCATCCTCGTGTCGAAAGTCGGCGCGATCGCGGGCTGCCTGGTCACGGACGGCGTCGTCAAGCGTACCTCGTCGGTCCGCCTGCTGCGCAACAACATCGTCGTGTGGACGGGCGAGATCGACTCGCTCAAGCGCTTCAAGGACGACGTCAAGGAAGTGCGTGCCGGTCTGGAGTGCGGTCTGTCGCTGAAGAACTACAACGATATCCAGGTGGGCGATACCCTGGAAGTCTTCGAAGTTCAGGAAGTGGCGCGTACGCTGTAATCACGGCCTTTGCCGATCGGAGTACCATTTGGGGCCAGGAGCTCGCGCCTTGCGGCGCGGGGCGACTGGCCCCAAATCATTTTTCGTCGTTCCCGCGCACGCGGGAATCCATGCTGAGCATATCGGGTTGCGCTGATGGCTCGATCGATACAGTGATCGAAGTCGATTGTTTTTCGATTTCTGAACGTCAGTATGGGTTCCCGCTTTCGCGGGAATGACGGGTGATAACAAGAATACACGGCAGTAAACGAATATGGCAAAACATAGCAAAAGCATTCCCCAGCGCGGTTTGCGCGTGGCCGACCAGATCCAGAAGGACCTGTCGGAACTGATCGCCTTCGAACTGAAGGACCCGCGCGTCGGCATGGTCACCATCAGCGAGGTCAAGCTGACCCCGGACTACGCGCACGCGAAGATCTATTTCACGCTGCTCAAGGACAGCCCGGAAGAGATCAAGCAGACGCTGGAAGGCCTGACCAAGGCGTCGGGCTACCTGCGCAACCTGCTCGGCAAGCGCCTGCACATCCACACGCTGCCGCAGTTGCACTTCGTGCACGACACGTCGACGAGCCGCGGCCTCGCGCTGTCGGCGCTGATCGACCAGGCGAACGCGACAAGAGCAAAAGACGATGTGGCCGACACCGGCCACATCGAAACTGATCGAGGGGTTACCGGCAACGACGTTGCCGAGGATTCCGAGTGAACGCACGTCCCCCGAAAAAGCCCCGCGACCTCGTCGACGGGGTGCTCCTCATCGACAAGCCGGTCGGCCTGTCGTCCAACGATGCGCTGATCAAGGCAAAGCGCGTCGTCAACGCGAAGAAGGCCGGCCACACCGGCACGCTGGACCCGTTCGCCACCGGCCTGCTGCCGCTGTGCTTCGGCGAGGCGACCAAGTTCTCGCAAGACCTGCTGGAAGCGGACAAGACGTATGACGCCGTCGTCCACCTCGGCATCACGACGACCACGGGCGACACCGAAGGCGAGGCCGTCGAGACGCGTCCCGTGAACGTCACGGTCGAGCAGATCGAAGCGGCGCTGGCGAAGTTCCGCGGCCCCATCCTGCAGATCCCGCCGATGTATTCGGCACTGAAGCGCGACGGCAAGGCGTTGTACCAGTACGCGCGCGAAGGGATCACGCTGGAACGCGAAGCGCGTCCCGTCACGATCCACAAGCTCGAGATGCTGGCGTACGACGCCCCGATGCTGACGATCCGCGTCACGTGCAGCAAGGGCACGTACGTGCGCGTGCTGGGCGAGGACATCGGTGCCGAACTCGGCTGCGGCGCGCACCTGAACGCGCTGCGCCGGATCCAGGTCGGCGCGCTGACGGTCGACGGCATGGTCACCCTGGAACAGTTGCAGGCGCACGACAATCCATTGTCGCTGCTGGCACCCGTCGATGCGCTGCTGTCGAGCTTCCCGCGCGTCGAGCTCACCCCCGAACTGGCCGCGCGCTTCCTCAACGGCCAGCGCCTCGCGCTGAACCGCGAGCCGGTGACGCTGCCGGAGACGCCGGGCAGGGTGCGTGTCTACCACGGCGATAAGCTGCTGGGCACGGCGATCCTGCAGGACTATGGCGTGCTGGCGCCGGAACGGCTGATCGCCCGGCCGCAAGGTTAACCGTTTGCTCTGGCGTCAACATTGCGCCAGAATCAAGAGATGCAAGCGACCGACTCCCTCCGCACCGAAGCGCAACTGGCCGGCCGGGCCACCGGCGCCATGTTCTTTTTCGTGTTCGGCGCCGTCTGGCTGGAAGGCTGGGCGACGCAGGCTCACGAGGGCGCCCCGGCATGTGCCGGCATCGCGTTCGTGGCCCTGGCCCTGCTGGCCGTCGCCTGGCGCCGTTACCGCCGCTACGCGCCCGCGCTGGCGCACGCGCAGGACACGCCGGAGCGGCGCCGCATGAAGCGTGTCTTCAACATCGTGAACGCGGCACAATGGACCGCCATCTTCGTCCTCGCGCAGGTGCTGGTCAACCTGGGCAAGGGCGCGTGGATCATCCCGATGGCCATCGCCATCATCGGCCTGCACTTCCTGCCGCTGGCCCATGTGTTCAGGAATCCGCCGCACTACGTGACGGGCGTGGCCATGGTCGCGTTCGCCGCGCTGTATCCGCGGCTGGCGAGCGGCGGCCCGGCGGCGCCGGTGGGTTTCCTCGGTGCCGGACTCATCCTGTGGCTCAGCGGCGCCTGGGCACTGCGCGCCTGACGTCATCGTCATTCAATATTTCGGCGTTATTCTGGCGATGCGGGCCGTTGCGGCGCAGCAGAGGCCTGTAAGCATGCTATACTAGTGGGTTCCGGAAGTCGAAAGTCTCGAGCTCTTCCGCCCATCACGCAACATTTCACTGTTGAAAACGCATATGTCAGACACCAAACGCGCGATTCGTAATATCGCAATCATCGCCCACGTTGACCACGGCAAGACCACCCTGGTGGACCAGCTGCTGCGCCAATCCGGCACTTTCCGTGAAAACCAGGCGGTCGACACCCGCGTGATGGACTCGAACGACCTCGAGAAAGAACGCGGCATTACGATTCTGTCGAAGAACTGCGCGGTCGAGTATGAAGGCACGCACATCAACATCGTCGACACCCCGGGCCACGCCGACTTCGGCGGCGAGGTCGAGCGCGTGCTGTCGATGGTCGACTCGGTGCTGCTGCTGGTGGACGCCCAGGAAGGCCCGATGCCGCAGACCCGCTTCGTCACGCGCAAGGCGCTGGCGCTGGGCCTGAAGCCGATCGTCGTCGTCAACAAGATCGACCGTCCGGGCGCGCGCGCCGACTGGGCGATCAACCAGACGTTCGAACTGTTCGACAAGCTGGGCGCCAACGACGAGCAGCTGGACTTCCCGATCGTCTACGCGTCGGGCCTGAACGGCTACGCCGGCATGGACGAAAGCGTGCGCGGCGGCGACATGAAGCCACTGTTCGACGCCATCCTGAAATACGTGCCGGTGCGTGACGACAACCCGGACGGCCCGCTGCAGATGCAGGTCACGTCGCTGGATTACTCGTCGTACGTCGGCAAGATTGGCATCGGCCGTATCAGCCGCGGCCGCGTCAAGGCCGGCCAGGACGTCGTCGTCATGAACGGCCCCGACTCGACCCCGATCAAGGGCCGCATCAACCAGGTGCTGAATTTCAAGGGCCTGGAGCGCGTGCTGGTCGATGAAGCCGTCGCCGGCGACATCGTGCTGATCAACGGTATCGAAGACATCGGCATCGGCTCGACCGTATGCGCACCGGACGTGCCGGAAGCGCTGCCGATGCTGACCGTCGACGAACCGACGCTGACGATGAACTTCATGGTCAACAATTCGCCGCTGGCCGGCCGCGAAGGCAAGTTCGTCACCAGCCGCCAGCTGCGCGAACGTCTCGAGCGCGAACTGAAGGCGAACGTCGCGCTGCGCGTGCTGCCGACGCCGGACGACACCGTGTTCGAAGTGTCGGGCCGCGGCGAGCTGCACCTGACCATCCTGCTGGAAAACATGCGCCGTGAAGGCTTCGAGCTCGCGGTGTCGCGTCCGCGCGTCGTGTACAAGGAAATCGACGGCGTCAAGTGCGAGCCGTACGAGAACCTGACCGTCGACGTCGAAGAAGTGAATCAGGGCGGCGTGATGGAAGAACTGGGCCGCCGCCGTGGCGACCTGCAGAACATGGAATCGGACGGCAAAGGCCGCGTCCGTCTGGAATACCGTATCCCGGCCCGTGGCCTGATCGGCTTCCAGGGCGACTTCATGACGCTGACCCGCGGTACGGGCCTGATGAGCCACGTGTTCGACGCCTACGCACCGGTGGACAACACCAAGGGCGAGCTGGCCGGCCGCCGCAACGGCGTGCTGATCTCGCAGGACGACGGCGCCGCCGTCGCCTATGCGATCTGGAAGCTGCAGGACCGCGGCCGCATGTTCGTCGAGCACAACACCCCGGTGTACGAAGGCATGATCATCGGCATCCACTCGCGCGACAACGACCTGGTCGTCAACCCGATCAAGGGCAAGCAGCTGACCAACGTGCGTTCGTCGGGTACCGATGAAGCCGTGCGCCTGGTGCCGCCGATCCAGATGTCGCTGGAATACGCCGTCGAGTTCATCGAGGACGACGAACTGGTCGAGATCACGCCGAAGAGCATCCGCCTGCGCAAGCGCCACCTGAAAGAGCACGAGCGCAAGAAGGCCAGCCGCGAAGCCGCATAAGCTTCACCGGCTCCAACGAAAAACCCGCTGTTCGCAGCGGGTTTTTTTATGGCTCGGGAATCCATCGATTTGGCTTCCCGGGCAAGGACAAAACGATGTGGTTATTGCATTGGAAGGAATAACATTATTTCCACTTAATTGACTTCCAATTAAGGCAAAAGCGGTCCCGACGCACCCGTCCCGATTGGCCACAAGCCGCAGAGGATCCGAAGCGGACGCGCGGGGAAGCCCGAAGAGATTCCGTCGATCACAATAACACTGGAGATACCATGAAACTGCTGAAACAACTGACCGTCGTTGCCGCCCTGTCCTCGATCGCTTCGTACGCATCGGCCCTGACCCCGATCGCCGATGCCGAACTGTCCAAGGTCTCGGGCCGTGACGGTGTGTCGATCGCCGCTGACCTGCATGTGAACATCGGTTCGTTCGTCTACACGGATACCGATACCGCGGGCGGCTCGGTGAGCTTCAACAACATCAAGATCGCCGGTGCCATCGCTGCAACCATCGACATCATCGACAACGCCACGTTCCAGGCCGACGCCAGCGCGGCGTCGGGCGCATCGAGCGTCCTGGGCGTGACCGGCGGTGCCGGCCTGGCCGCCTTCATGCCGGCGGGCGACGTCGTCAAGATCGCCATCCCGCTGATCGACACCAACAAGAACCTGAGCATGTCGGTCGACTCGATCAAGATGGGCAACTCGACCGCTTCCTACGGTTCGTTCGCGGCCAACGACATCAAGCTGCAAGGCACCACCGTCTACATCTGGGCGCACTAAGCGGCTCGGGTTGGGTGATGGACGGCCCGCGGGCTTGCCCCGGGCCGTTTTTTTGACCATTGTTTTTCCCTGGTTAGGCCATGCGCACCTTGCTCACTGCGTCCCTCGTGGCACTCTCGCTGTTGCCCTGCGCGGCATCGGCCCAGATGCGCCCGATGTCCGACACCGAACTGTCCACAGTCAGCGGCCAGGGCCTGTTCACGGTCAGTAATTCCAGCTACAGCGGTTTCGATTTCACGCGCATCGGCCTCGACGCCGACGTCACGCTGAACGCCAACCTCGCCAACATGCGCCTGGGCGAATACACGTACGCGCCGCGCAACGGGTCCGGCGCCGACCTCGACATCGGCGCGCTGCAGTTCGGCCGCACCGACGCTTCCGCGGCACAGCGGGTCGTGCAGATCACGAACCCCTATTTCGAATTCGTCTACAAGAACACCGCCACGGGCAGCGGCAGCCAGCGCGAGATCGTCGGCATGCGCCTCGGCTTCGACGGCATCTCCGGCGACATCGGCATGAAGATCGCCACGCTGTCCGGTTCCATGCGCATCGACGCGGGCGCCGCCGGCGTCATCGACAGCATGAACGACGCCGGCGGCGGCAAGCGCTGGGACGGCACGTGCACGGGCTGCACGCCGCTCGCCAACGTCGGCGGCGTCACGGCGGGCGATGCGAACGGTCCGAGCCGCGATTTCTGGATCGCGATCCTCAAGCAACCCGTGACATTCCAGGCCGCCGCCGGCATGCCCGCGCCGACCGAGGCACAGGCCGGCATCTGGCTGAACTGGCGCGACAGGCTGACCGCGCTGAACCTTACCGGCACCGTGCCGGCCAATAACACGGCGGGGCATTGATGCGCGCCGTCGCCGCTGCCATCCTGTTGTCCGCGCCGGTGCTGGCCGCGGCGCTCGAACCGCTGCCGGACAGCGCGCTCGCCAAGGTGGCGGGGCGCGACGGCATGAGTTTCAACCTGTCGAATTTCGCCATGTCGGGCAACGCCGAGCTGCGCTACTACGCGCCCGGCGGCGGCAGCGTCGGCATCGGCAACCTGGCCGCATCGCGTTCCGACAACACGGACGCGCCGTTCGCCGATCCGTACCGCCTCGACATCCTCGCGGGCGGCCCGGGCCGCGCCGACATCATCAACATCGCCTTTCCCGAGACCGCGGCCGGCCGCGAAGTCTGGCAGGTCGCCTACGACTTCGGCGTGAACGCCGGCGGCTTCGACGTCAGGAACGGCAGCGTGATCCTCAAGGATCTCGTGGTCTACGGCGGCGGCCTGCAGTGGTCGACGCCGGCCGTGGGCGACGGCCTCGCGTTCGGCCTCGCCACACGCATCGAGCTCGGGAGCCTGACGCTGGCGCCGAACGGACGCGAGGCGACGGGCGAGGCGATGGTGCTGTCCAACGTGAAGATCGGCGCGGCGACGGCGGACGGTTCCGCGCCCACGTCGCCGTGGCGCATTGCCGACGTGACGAGCCAGGCCGGCATCTTCAATGCGCGCACGGACGCGGCGGGTAATTCGAGCCTGCACATCGGCGTCAACTGGCCCGATGCGGGCCAGGCGGCACCGAGCGGCACGCTGCAGATCGGGAACATCGGCTTCCGCAGCGACGCGGGGGCGAACATGGACCTGGGCAGCTCGCGCATCGGATCCATCCAGTTGCAGTACCTCGACGTCAAGTTCCGCCAGTGAGCACGCGCCGACTCGTCCTCCTTGCCATCCTGTTGCTCTGCACGGCGCGGTGCGCGCTGGCGGGGCCGCAGCCGCTGGCCGATGAAGAGCTCGCGCAGGTGCGCGGCGCCGACGGCGTCAGCTTCGCCGTGCGCCTGCAACTGAACCGTCCGGGCGACGGCAGTGTGGGCGACAGCCGCCTGACCATCGGCCAGACGGTCGACGGCCGCACGACGTACACGGTCCTGAAAAACATCGGGGGCGTGATCCAGATGGTGGGCCTGAACATCAGCCCGCAGACGGCTGCGGACGGCACGAACTATCTCGCCTTGACGCTACCTGCGTGGACGAAGTTCACGGACACCGGCTTCGATTCGCTTAGCGTGCAGGCCGACCCGCGCGGGCCCGTCACGCAGAGCCTGGGGCAGGTCACCCTGAACGGCGAATTGCAGATGCAGGGCCAGCTGCGCCTGTGGTCCCATTGACGGCCGCTTGTCCGTGGGCGTTCAGCCGGTCCTGCTGGAATTCGCCGGGCGCCTTGCCGAACCAGCGCAGGCAGGCGCGGTGGAAGGCGCTGGGGTCGGCGAAACCCAGCTTGTAGCTGAGGTTCTTGACGCTGATGCGGTCGCTGCCCAGGTATTGCTGCGCAATCGTGCGGCGCACCTCGTCGACGAGCGTGGAAAAGTCGGTGCCTTCGTTCGCAAGACGGCGCTGCAGGGTGCGCTCGCTGATCGCGAGGCGCCGCGCG
>NZ_JBKYMO010000131.1:0-12668 GCF_047302915.1 Massilia sp. CT11-108
TGTCGAATGCAAACAACTCTAGTTGCATATCGTAAATAAACCAAACCCCCTCCACCCGTCCCGCCCCCGCGCCCTTGCGGGCCGCTTGGTATACTGGGGGGCTATTTCGCCGGGGCTAAATCGTCGGCCATCCCGCCCAGCTCGCCGCAACAGCGCCGAACTGGACGTGCCGATTGCCCCCCTTACGACAGATCACCGGCCAACTGGACGGACCCAATCAATGACGCCGGTTGCGCGCCTCCGCGTCCAGCTGCCGAGAACGAGCCTCCTCGTACTCAATGTAATCACGATCAAGCTGCTTCTGAAGAATAACCATTTGAAGCCACCAAACCGCCTGCCGAGCAACCACGACACCCACAACAAGCGCCCCGGCCACCGCGACCGCAACCTTAGCATCAGCAATATCAGACAACACACCTGCATCCAAAGCCATACCACCTCCCGAAAAACGGAACCGAACAAAATTCGACCTGGTCGGATCCGAAAGCGCCCGATTGGGCAAAAATCCAGCTGACAAGGTCGAACAAAATTCCGTCGATCGCCGATCAGCCGAACACTACAACCCGGCAACCTTGGCCCCGGCAGCAGCACGAGTAGCGCGATTATTCGGCGGACCATCCTCGACCTCACCCGCCTCATTCAACCCCGGCGACGTGTCCGTGCGCTGAGGCCCCATTGCCTTACCGGGCAACATCACGCGCACAGGCCGTGAACGATCCTCGCGAACGGGAATAGAAGCCTCAGGAACGGCCCGTATCGCGTCCACACCGCGTTCCGTGCGTTCGGAGGCCAAACGGTCCCGGTCAGCGTCAAAATCGCGGAAAAAGCCGTTCCGCGCGAATTCAATGCACATGTTGAACGGAACATCAGGCATCCGCGTGGCCTGCTGAGACCAGCACTTGCACGTAACATCCTTCGACCCGGACACCGTACCAATCTGGATACACATCGCCGGAACCGGCACGCGCACCGGCTTCGTCAACTCGTCATACTTCGGCGCCGTCTGCGGCAACCCGGCCACCCTCGCCGTCTGCTGCCGTACGTATTCGCGCAGGTCTTCCAGCTCCCTCATCTTCGCGGCAAGCTCGATCTCCGCAGGCGTCTTCGGCGAAAACTGTCCTGCAGGCGAAGCGACCAACGCCACCCCGGCCGTCTCGCCTGCAGCCACCGCGGGCTTCTGCTTGTCGTACCGATGCTGATAGCGATCCAACGCCCACACACCAGCCGCAAGCACCGCAACCACGAACAACACGGCCAACACCAGCTTCATCGGGATCGAGCGCTTGACCGTGTGCACCTCGGCCGACTTGTACCAACCGTAGACCTCCTTCGGATAGGCCCACTTCAATGTGATCGCGCTTTTCTGACTGGCGACGTTTTCCGGTGCCGGATTACATGCGCTCCACTCATAAACGGTCGCGCGCTGCATGCCGAACTTACGCACGCTGTGGTAATGCTGACCCACCAGCCGCCGCACGAAGTTGTCGATCAACGTGGGATGCTGCGTGATGAAAAACATGTCGAAGCCCTTATGACGGTGCTTCGCCAATTCTTCATAATGAGGCGGAAGCTGCGCACCGTTCGGCTTCTTCGGAAACACCTCTTGGCACTCATCGATAACCACGATGGAACCGTGCGGCAAATCCATCCACTTTTCAGGCTCAAACTTCTGCCACGAATTCACCGGCTCAACGTCGGCCAACTTGATGTTGTGGTAGTAGACCTCGCGATTTTCCTTCTTCGCCTTGGCCGCAATGGTGGACAGCATGAACAGCGTTTTGCCGTTCCCCGGCAGACCAGTACCGAGCGTAATCACTTCAACACCATCTTCTTAACCGAACCGCCGACAGCCTTCATGGACAACGCCGTGACCACACCCGAAAAAACGACCGTCAACGCCTTGTCAAGCCAGAGATACCCCACCAAGGACAGCGCATCAGAAGGCAAACTGTTTACACCGTTTACCACCTGTGTTTTCAAGGCAGCGATACCCAAATCGATACCCTTATACGTGACAAAACCAATGCCGAGCGCGATCAACGCACGCCCAATCAACGACCCCATCGCCGTAGCAAGCGCGCCCCACAGCGCGGCAATAAACATAGCTGGCATATGACCTCCTTAACCGTTGATGACCGAACGGGCCACCATGAGATAGACGAGAATAAACGCGCACGCCATAACGGCATAACGCAAAGGCTGGATATTGCTGCACACGGCGGCAAACGACATCGTGACGGTCCGCCCCATCACGGAAAAAACCTTGTCCGGAATGCAGGCGCCGCCACCCACAAACCCGCCCTGATCGAGAACAGGCGCGCTCATGTCGGCCGTGTCCCCCTTGATGAGCGTATCGATGGCACCCTTGCTAGGATCGGTACCACCTAAGATCGCATCACCAAGCGTCTTAGACGCGCTCGACTTCAAGCCGTCCTCATCGGACTGACGCGCGCATTGCAGCTTCTGCGCCGCCTGGAGCGTCGCGCACTGGATAGCGTCACCAGTACAAACGACACCAGACGTGCAATCGCCGGACACCGACGAGTTACGGCAAATCGCCAACGTCGGATTCTGCTTGCACAAATTCGCCTGATCGGCCGCCGTCGTGTCCTGCTTACCCGGCGTACCCGAAGTGCTATTGGTCGTGGTCGATCCTTGAGAAACCGTCTTGGAACCATCGGCCCCCACAACAGTCGTCGTCGTCGTCGTGGTCGTCGAACCGTCACTGTTCTGCTGCACAGTCTGTTGCGTCGTCGTGGTCGAACCGTCCGAGTTATTGACCGTAACCGGCGGCTTCGTCGTGACTGGAGGCGGTGTTTGCGGATTCTGCGGATCGGATCCCGTACCGATGCAAATCACGATGCCGTCAGAATCAAAACCACCCTGAACCGAGCCCTTCGGACAAGGAATATTCTTACCCCCGCTCTTCGTCGGCGGAAGGTCGGACGGCGTCGACGAACCTGACGGCTTCGCGCCACCGGCACCATAATTCGTATTCTGCGAATTGTCCGTATTGGCGTTGCACTTCGCACCCGTCAACGTCCCTTCGATATCGCACCAGCGAACACCCGTAGAGCCGAGCGTCATACACGTATGAACATCGGTCGCCGTGGCGGCGCAACCCGACGATGAACAGATCGGAAAACCCTTACCATTCCCGTTGTACGGAAACCAATCTTCCGCCTTCTGTCCAATCGGACAGTTCACCGGAGGATCCGCACCGATACACATCGGCTTGGTAGTCATCGTAAAAGTGCCACCATACGGGCAAAACCACTGAAACGTACAAGACACAACACCCGGCGTCCCTGTCCCCTCCGGATTCAACCACCAGTTGCACTGATACGGACCCGGATACGACCCAATAGCCACAGACTTCTTCGCACCGCTGGGATAAGGCACCGGAGTCGAATACGCATTGGAGATGTACTGGCAAGCCTGCTGGTGATCGTCGAACGTCCTACCCGAGCTACCGCACATAAATCCCTTTGGCACCGCCTCATAATCCGCCCACGCATCACCAACAGGCAGCAGCAAAAACACGCACAACCACAGTACGAGCCTCATCATCACTTCCTCAACAAAATCCAGAACCCACCCAACAACGCCAACGACACAAACACGCCAGCCATAACGAACCCTCCCCGTAAACGAAAAAGGGGAGCAAAGCTCCCCTGTGCGGCAGACTCGAACGATTACCGTACGACCCGACGAATCCAACCGACCACGGCGATCGAGACCACCACACCGATGATCAGACCACCAGCAGTCGCGATGTCGGTTTTTGCAGACGTCGTATCCGCGCTGATATCGACAGCCGCCGATGCGAACGACGATACAGCCATTGCAGCCACGCCCAGTGCGGCAGCAGCCGCTTTTTTCAGGTTACCCAGTTTCATTTGTTGATCCCTTGATCACTTCAATTACAGAACGAATGCCATAAGCCGCCACCCAGCAGGAGATAACACCAGACGACAGCAAGGCCCCATCAGAGGCAGAGAAGGACACGAGAGAGTTACCAAGCTCCGCCCCGGTTTGAACGACGTAAGCACACGTCGACAAATCAGTCGCCGACGGGTCGAGCACCAGAGCATAAGAACCGTCTGCCTGCTGGACTGCTCGAGCGCACGCCGGCATGTCTTACGCCTTCGCGGCCGGAGCAGCAGCCGAAGCCTGATCGCGGATCGCCTGGACAGGAGCAACGGCCAGCACCGTCTGTTCCATGCCCTTCGAGCCGCTGACCATCTCGATGTCCAGCTCAGCGATAAACGGAAACTTAAGATGCTTGATCGTCTCGATCACGGACGAATTTTTGCACTTCATCGGCTCGGTGCACATACCGAACGCGTTATCGCTTTCCTTGAGAATGACCTCGACAAACAGCTTGCCGCTGTCGATCTCTTTACCGTCATCCATACGACCCTTGAACATCTTCGCGCCACGAATGGTCGCCTTTGCTTTCATTTGCATTTTCACTGCTCCATTGGTCGGGCTGGCTCGTGCACCCGGTTCACGCCGCCGGCCACAGCGGATTTTTCTAAACGATGCGGTACACCGGGTACATGCAGCAGTTCGTAAAGGGCCTTGTGATCCATGCCCAACTCTTGCGCGAGCTGGTAAATCGTCTTGCCATAAGCCGAGACAAGGTAGTGCGTCAACCGCTTGAGGACGATGGTTCGTTCCTCGCTGACGATGTCACGCTGATCAGTCTTGATCTTGGTCTTGATGGTCTCGACCAGATCTTCCAACGCGATAAACGCGCCAGCGAAATAGGTCGTCGGATTCAGCACAATGTCATGCGGAATAACGCGATCGCGATTGCCGAATCTAATCTCGATGCGCAGCCATTCGCTGCTAGGGTCGCCGAGCTGTTTGCCCTTCTCATAGATGCAAAGCTCTTTGCCGTTCGCCTTCTTTCCGAGATAGAGCGTGCGCCCCAGCGCGTGCAGGTCGCCGCTATGTCCGCCCTCGAAATAACGCCGCGTAGGAATACGCCCACCGCAGTTAAATTCACCAGACACGTACAGGTCATCGAACTGGTCGAGCGTGAATCCTTCAAGCAGATCGAGCGCCGTATCGGCCCGCGTAATGCGCGCGTCGAGGTCCTGCAATGTGGCGTACACAGCCTGCCAATCGCTCACCATCGAACAGCCCTTGCCGGTGAGGTCAACCATCATCGTGCTACCGGTACTGCTGCCGCCCATGGCGACCGTACCAACCTTCACAAACTCTGCATCGATCCAAACCATAAGATCGAAACTCGACTTGTAGCCAAACATGCCCTTCTCAGCAGGAAGGAAGTTCATCGGGATCGAAAACCAGAGCGCGAAATATCGCTTCAACACATCCAGCGCCTCAATTTCGCTGCCTGTCGGCAGGAAGGTAAAACGAAGCCAGTCGATGATCGCCAATCGCTGCTGCTGTGTTGGCGTTCCGTCACTTTCCCCCCGTATTACAGTACGGGGGGAGCCGCCTCCGGCGGCCTCGCCGTCTCGCGTCGCTGCGCGCCGCAGGCCGGCGCGGCCTTGGTCGGCAGCATAAACACCCATGCCATCGCCGGAAATACCGAGCTTTGCCCCGATCATTGCACTCGCTCCAGTTCGGCCGTTGCCCATGCCAACTGGCGAGCCACGTACAGTTCCCCCAACGTCGCGACCTTGGAGCACAGCAGGTCGATGTAGTCCTGAACTTGGACAGCCGTCATGTTGGAAGGCCCCGGCGCTATGGCATACTGCTGACCATTGTTGCTTTGTGGAAAAATCATGTTTTTTACTGTGTCGGAAGCAAACTATTGGCTCGGAATCTGGGATTGCCTCTGGAACATAGCCATATGCGGCCTGATGTTCTACCTAGGGCGGCGCTACGAACGTAAGCAGATCGAGAAGGCGTCTTTGCCCGCAGCAGGCACCTGGGCAGAGCCGACGCTCGGTGACCCGCCGAAGACTCCTGATTGACCAACGGAAGGTTTACCCATAGGATTCGACCTGTTCTCTCAACTGAGTAATGCACTCAGGTGAGAGGTTGCACTCAGCCGAGTGCACTTGTCAAGGGGCAACCATGCAAAGCGTGAAATTTCTTAATCAAGTGAAGGCCAAATATGGCCTCAAAAACGATAGGCAATTAGCCGAACACCTGGGCGTGACCAGCGGCACGATTAGCCAATACATGAACGGAAAGCGAGTAATGGACGACGAGGCCTGTCTGGCCGTCGCCCTTCAGCTGGACATCAATCCGCTAGAGATAATCGGCGCGGCCTGCATAGACCGCGCCGAAAAAACAGGCCAGAAAAGCCTGTGGGAAGTTTTTATGTCGAGGACAGCGATGACGGCCGGAACCGTCCTGGTCGCTAGTGGTGTCAATTTATTTTTGACAACTCCCCCCGCAAACGCAGCAACCATGCGGGTTCCGACCACCTCGGATTCGAATTTCTATAGATTATGCGAAATTTCGCAGATGCCGTTACGCATCACATAAATCACGCCCCGACCGCTTCAGCGAGCCCAACAATGATCCCCTCCGGCCCACGAATATACGCCAGCCGGTAGGACTCCCCGTACCGCATCTCGCCGATGACCTCGTGGCCACGCTCCCGCATGCGCACGACCATCTCATCGATGTCGTCGACGGCAAACATCACCCGCCGCAAGCCCAGCGCATTCACCGGCGCCGCCACCGGCCCGAACCTGACGGCGTCCGGCGTGTGGAACTTGTCCAGCTCGATGCCCTGGCCATCCGGCGTGCGCAGCATCGCGAGCGTCGCCCTGACGTTCTCCAGGCCGATCAGGCGCCCGACGTCCGGCCCCTCGACCGTCGTTTCGCCCTCCAGCGTGAGCCCCAGGTCGATGAAAAACGCTTTCACGGCGTCGAGATCGTCCACGACGATGAGGACGTTATCCATGCGCTTGATCGTCATTGTTTTTCCTCCATTAATTCAACCACCCAGTCGATGAACACCCGCAGCTTCCTGCCGATGCGCCGATTGGCAGGATACGCGACGTACAGTGGCAGCGGCGCGATCTCCCAGCCGTCGAACAACCGCACGAGCTCGCCCCGCGCGACCGCGTCCCGCGCCATGTAATCGGGCAGCCACAGCACGCCCAGGCCGGCCAGCCCGGCCGCGAGATACGCGTTGCCGTCGTCGATCGCCAGCATGTACCGCGCGTCCAGCAGCACGGTCTCGCCAGCCCGCCGCAATGCGTACTCGAATCCCTGCCCGGAACGCGCGCCGCGGAACTGCACGATGCGGTGGGACGGCTCGCGCAGTTGCGCCGGATGCGCCGGCACGCCCGCGTGTTCCAGATACGCGGGCGCCGCATAGACCCGCAGCTGCAGGTCGGCCACGTGACGCGCGGCCAGCGACTGGTCGGTCAGGATGCCGCCCCGCACGACGCAATCGACATTGTCTCCGATCAGGTCCACCATCCGGTCGCTGACGCCCAGGTCGAGCTGGATGTCCGGGTAGCGCGCGTAGAACCCGGGCAGCGCCGGCACGAGCAGCATCGTCGCGAACGGGCTCGGCACATCGACGCGCAAGCGCCCTGCCGGTGCCGTCGCCTTGTTCGGCAACCCGGCCTCGAGGTCTTCCAGCTCGGCCAGCATGTGCACGACGCGTTCGTAATACACCGCGCCGTCTTCCGTGACGTTGACCTTGCGCGTGGTCCGGTGCAGCAGTTTTACGCGCAGGCGCGTCTCCAGTTGCTGGATGAGCAGGGTAACCGTCGCCCGGCTCATGTCCAGTGTCTGCGCCGCCCTCGTGAAACTGCCGGCTTCCACGACGCGCACGAATGCCCGCATGCCATCGAATCGGTCCACGCTCCCTCCAAAGGTTGATTGTTTCGATTATACAAACAGTGATGGCGTGACTTGGCGATTTATTGGGAACGGTCGAGGCTCTACAGTGAGATCCTTGACTCACAAAGGAGATCACCATGACCATCCGCGACGTCGTTTTCCCGCCGGGCCGCCAGGCGCTGTACGAAAAGAACCGCTATTCGCCGGCGGTGCGCGCCAACGGCTTCCTGTTCGTCTCGGGCCAGGTCGGCAGCCGCGACGACGGCTCGCCCGAACCCGACCTGGACGACCAGGTCCGGCGCGCCTTCGGGAACCTCAACGCCGTCCTGGCCGCGGCCGGCTGCCGCTTCGAGGACGTGGTCGACGTGACCGTGTTCATCGTCGACCCCCAATCGACATTCGAGCGTGTCTGGGCCGTGGCGCAGGAATACTGGGGCCAGGCGCCCTATCCGAACGTCACCGCCGTCGGCGTGACCTGGCTGTACGGATTCGAGTTCGAAATCAAGGTCATCGCACGTTTGCCGCACGCTTGACACGTTCAAGATCTCGAGCTATCTTGGCAACGTTTCCAGATGGAAACGTTTCAATAACGGCCGTTGCGACGGCCGTTATTTTCATTTTATACATGATGATTATCATGTATTCAGCATTATTGACGCAGAAACAATAACCAGCGCCGCCAGAGCGTATCGACAGCGGGATCATCCCGCGCGACCTGACCTTCAAGGAGGAACCATGCCACAACGATATCGAGGCTTGCCATCAACCGTGGCGCTGTTGACCAGCGCCCTGCTCTCCGCCTGCGGTGCCGGCGATCCGGGCGCGCCGGGCGGCCAGTCGATGACGCGCACGGCGGCGGAGATCGTCACCGAAACCGCACTGACGCCCACCGCCGCGACCGCCAGCGCGTCGGAACGGGGCGACCTGTCGGCCGCCGCAACGATCGACCATGACGCCGCCACACGCTGGAGCAGCGGGTTCACGGACGACCAGTGGCTGACGCTCGATTACGGCAAGACCGTGACGATCAATCGCGTCAACATCGCCTGGGAAAACGCGCACGCACTGCAATACCTGCTGCAGGTGTCGGACGACAACGTGCACTGGACCACAATCAAGACCGTCGACGCCAGCACGGGCGGCACCGAAGACATCGGCGGCCTGTCCGCACAGGGCCGCTACCTGCGCATGCAGGGTGTGAAACGCTCGAGCCAGTACGGCTATTCGATCTTCGAGATCCAGGCGTTTACCGGCACGCCCGCCACGCCGGGCGGGAACGTCCCGACGCCGATCCCGGTCGACCTGACCCGGCCCGGCATCGTCGTCAAGCCGGCGGCCGCGACGTCGTCGGCGGTGGAAAACGGCGCTCTGGCGGCATCGATGGCGATCGACGGCAAGCCGGACACGCGCTGGGCCAGCGCCGCCGAGGACGGCGCCTGGATCCAGTTCGATTTCGGCGTGCCGACGCCGATCGGCGCCGTCAAACTGACCTGGGAGAACGCGTACGGCAAGGAATACGCGCTGCGCGTCTCCGACGACGGCAAGACGTGGACGCAGCTGCGCTATGTCGCCGAGGGCAAGGGCGGCACGGAAGAATTCCTCAACCTGAACACGAGCGCGCGCTACGTGCGCCTGCAGGGTGTCGCGCGCGCCACGCAATACGGCTATTCGCTGTTCGACGTCGAGTTCCGCACGCCCGGCAGCGACAACACGCTGCCCGTCAACGCGACGTCGCCCCTGAACTATCCCGCACCGGGCAGCGGATGGGCGCCCTTGCCCGCCTCGGCCGAACCGCTGGAGACGCTGCAATTCACCCTTCCCGACGGCACGCTCGTCACGCGCTTCGGCGCGCGCGCGATGGCCCGCCATGGACGCGAGCGCGGCGAGGACTGGAACGAGATCGGCTACGGTCCGAACGACACCGTCGATCCGGCGACCGGCCTGCCGCTCGACAAGGGGCCGGGCAACTACCTCACGTTCGTGCCGCTATACTTCCAGAACCGCACCTGGGGCATCGAGATCATCGACAACAGCCGCGTGGCGGGCGTCACGAAGCCGACGCTCGTCTACAACCAGTACACGCAGGTCGACTTCCTGCCCGGCCAGGTGGCGTTCTTCCGCGGCTTCGACCGGCCCGGCGTCACCGGCTACGGCTGGATGAATCCGGGCGAGCTCGTCGACCGCAACGTACCGATCTGCAAGCCGACACCCTACCCGGCGCCGGGCAGGCTGACCGTCACGTCGGGCATCAACGGCGCGTGCACCCTGCTCGTGAAGGGATATCCGGGCCATGCCGATCTCGGCGCGGACGGTTTCCCGAACGGGAAGGACGTACCGGCCCGGCCGCTCATCGTCGGCGACGTCATCGAGGTCGCGCCGTCGATGTTCTCGACGACGGACGCGATGGCCGCGAAAGGCGACAACGGCGGCATCCGCTACTACGGCCCCGAATGGGTGTACGTGGTCGGCGCCGGCCTGCGGCCGTGGTACGGCGTGCAGCCGCGCCTGAACTCGGTGCCGCTGCCGGATGCGACGCTGTCCGGCGGTCTCGGTTCCGTCTCCTACAATTATTCGGACAACGGCCTCTTCATGTTCCAGCAGCCGCAGAACAATGCGGGCATGCAGGACGTGCAGCGCTTCGTCGAGGGGCGGCGCCTCGTCCACACGAACTTCACGACGGGCGACCACAACGAGCCGGGCAACGACCGCTACTCCGGCGCCGTCGGTTTGCAGGGTGCCCGCTTCAACCAGTCCGCGTGCATCGGCTGCCACGTCAACAACGGCCGCAGTCCGGCGCCGGCGAGCATCAACCAGAAGCTGGACACGATGTCCGTGCGCGTCGCCGTCACGGGCACGGACGGCCGCCAGCTGCCGCATCCGCAATACGGCACGGCGATCCAGATGAACGGCGCCCGCAACTGGGGCACCGCCGTGCGCGTGGCCGGCTTCGATGCGAAGACGGTCAAGCTCGCGGACGGCACCGTCGTCGAACTGCGCAAGCCGACGCTGGCCTTCGAGGGCCCGGTACCGGAGCGCGTGTCGCTGCGCGCGGCCCAGCCGATGATCGGTACCGGCCTGCTGGAAGCCGTGCCGGAAGCGGACATCCTCGCGCGCGTGCGCACGACGCCCGACGTCGACGGCGTGCGCGGCGTGGCCAACTTCGCCTACGATCCGGAAACCGGCGCCGTGCGCCTGGGCCGCTTCGGCTGGAAAGCGGCGAAAGCGACCCTGCGCCACCAGGCGGCCGAAGCGCTCCTCCTCGACATGGGTGTGACGTCGCCGGTCTATCCGAACCGCGCCTGCGTGAACGGACCGGCAGCATGCGCCGCCGGCGGCACGCAAACCGGCATCGCGGAAGCGGACCTGCAGAAGATCGCCCACTACCTGGCGCTCGTCGCCGTGCCCGCGCAGCGCAGCCTGTCCAGCGGCTTCCCGAAAGGCGTCGCGCCGCTCGACGAGCACAGGGTCGATCCCGTACAGGTCGGCGCCGGCGCGAAGCTGTTCCAGGGCATGCGCTGCACGGCCTGCCACACGGCGGAGATGAAGACGGGCAGCGGCCACCTGTTCGCGGAACTGCGCAGCCAGACCATCCACCCGTACTCCGACTTGCTGCTGCACGACATGGGCGACGGCCTGGCGGACAAGTTCGCGGAGGGCCAGGCGACGGGCGCGATGTGGCGCACGGCGCCGCTGTGGGGCATCGGCTACACGGACAAGGTGATGGGCAACGCGGCGCGTGTGGGCTACCTGCACGACGGGCGCGCACGCACCCTGCCTGAAGCGATCCTGTGGCACGGCGGCGAGGCCACGCAGGCACGCGTGCGCTTCGAAAACCTAAGCAAGGCCGACCGCGACGCGCTGCTGGCGTTCCTGAAGTCGCTCTGACACGACATGCGGAGCGGGACACCCTGCTCCGCTTTTTTGTGACGCATCACGGCATCTTTGTTTAGCGTCAATGCGCCGTCTTGTTCCCGGTCAGTGCACAATACGTGGAACGGAGGCCATCATGCCGCACATCTACAAACCCGAAGAGCGCTGGGACAACGCCGACATCGGCTATCCGTCCGCGCTCGCCATCGGCGATTCCTGGTTCTGGTACGTCAACAACAATATCCTGGGCACGATGATCAACCATCCGGCCCTGTCCGACGATCACCGCAACCTCCAGCTCGTGGGCTACAACGGTGCGCGGCTCAAGGATTATGTCGGCGACGGCAAGTATGCCGACACGGTCGAGCATTTCCTCCGTCCCGGCTTCGTGGAAGGGTTTTCGGAGTTCTACGTCAGCGGAGCGGGCAACGATGCCGTCGACGTCGACCTCGCGCTGTTCGACCATCGCCCGCCCGGCACGGACGCCCATGGCTGGATCGACGGCCGCGGCATGGACGACATGCTGTTCCGGCTGCGCCAGGCGCTCACCAGGCTGATCGCGTCGATCCGCGTCGCGAAGCACGCCAGCGCCACGCTGGCGCCCATCTTCGTGCACGGCTACGATTACCCGGTGCCGGACGGCCGGGGCTTCGAGTTCGGCCTGATCCACGCCGGGCCATGGCTCGCGCCGGCGCTGGACCGGCACGGCGTCCCGCCGGACCTGGCGCTGCGCAGCGAGATCGCCCAGATCATGATCGACCGCCTGAACGACGACCTGCTCGCGCCGCTGGCGGCCGTGACGCCGGGCGTCGTGCACATCGACAGCCGCGGCATCCTGCCGCGCGACCACACGTACCGCGATTACTGGTCGAACGAGATGCACCCGACGAACCTGGGATTCCGGCGCATCTTCGAACATGCGTGGCTGCCGCACCTGTTCGAACACGGCATCGCGCTGCGGCCGTTTCCGTAAGCGCAGGCGTTCAGAAGCCCCCGCCGCCTCCGCC
>NZ_JBKYMO010000132.1:0-12643 GCF_047302915.1 Massilia sp. CT11-108
GTCGGCATGCTGGCGGCGCACCAGGTCCGGCCGCCGGTGCGCTGCGTGGTGATGCTGGATTCGCCCGTCGTCGCGGGCTGGCGGGCGTGGGTGTGGCGGTTCGCGAAGATGCTCGGACTGCGCATGCGGCTGTCGCCGGGGAACGTGGCCCGGCGCCGGCGCAACGTGTGGCCGTCGCGTGCGGCGGCCTTCGAACATTTCATGGCAAAACCCGTGTTCCAGGCGTGGGCGCCGGGTGCCCTCGACGATTACCTGGAGCACGGCCTGACACCGCATGCCGAGGGCGTGCAACTCCGGTTCGACCGCGACGTCGAAGCGGCGATCTACAGCACGCTGCCGCACGACATGGACCGGGTGCTGCGCGCACCTTTCCCCGTGCCCGTCGGCTTCATCGCGGGGACGGATTCCACGGAGCTGCGCCAGGCTGGCCTGGACGGGACGCGCCGGCTGGTCGGCGACAATCTCGTCACGATCGAAGGCACGCACCTGTATCCGATGGAGAAGCCGGCGCTGACGGCGCAGCTGACGCGCGAGATGATCGCGCGGCTGCTGGCGCAGGCCGAGGAAAAAAAGGCCGGTCGTCCGGCCGCGCTTTTCGCGTAAAATTGCGGGATTGTTATTCCCCTTTTTAGAGAAGACCCCCAGCGATGAGTATCAAGAGCGACAAATGGATCCGCCGAATGGCGGAAGAACACGGCATGATCGAACCGTTCTCGCCGAAACAGGTGCGCGAGACGGACGGCCGCAAGATCATTTCGTGGGGCACGTCCTCGTACGGCTACGACATCCGCTGCGCCGACGAATTCAAGGTGTTCACGAACATCAACAGCACCATCGTCGACCCGAAGAACTTCGATTCGAACTCGTTCGTCGACGTGAAGAGCGACGTGTGCATCATCCCGCCGAACTCCTTCGCGCTGGCCCGCACGATCGAGTACTTCAAGATCCCGCGCAACGTGCTGACCGTCTGCCTGGGCAAGTCGACCTATGCGCGCTGCGGCATCATCGTCAACGTGACGCCGTTCGAGCCGGAGTGGGAAGGCTATGTGACCCTGGAGTTTTCGAACACGACGCCGCTGCCGGCGAAGATCTATGCCGGCGAAGGCTGCGCGCAGGTGCTGTTCTTCGAGAGCGACGAGGTCTGCGAGACGTCGTACAAGGACCGCGGCGGCAAGTACCAGGGCCAGCACGGCGTGACGCTGCCGAAGGCCTGATAGGTTGAAGACGTAAAAAAACAAGGAGGCCGAGGCCTCCTTTTTGCGTTCGTGGCACGCGGCCGCATCGTGGGCACGGGGTGCCCACCGAGCGCCAGCGATCAGTCCTGCTTCACGCAGTCGACGAAGTATCCCAGCTTCCCGTCGACCTCGCGCTTGACGAGACCATGCACGTCCGTCTCGAAGCCCGGGAACCGCTCGTTGAAGTCGCGCGCGAAGCGCAGGTAGTCGACGATGGTCTTGTTGAAGCGCTCGCCCGGGATCAGGAGCGGGATGCCCGGCGGGTAGGGCGTCAGCAGGATCGCGGTGATGCGGCCTTCCAGTTCCTCGATCGCCACGCGTTCGATCTCGCGGTGCGCCATCTTCGCGAAGGCGTCCGACGGCTTCATCGCCGGGATCATGTCCGACAAATACATCTCGGTCGTCAGGCGGGCGACGTCGCGCGATTTGTAGAAGTCGTGGATCTGCTGGCACAGGTCGCGCAGGCCCCACGATTCGTAGCGCGGGTTCGCGGCCGTGAACTCCGGCATGATGCGCCACATCGGCTGGTTGCGGTCGTAGTCGTCCTTGAACTGCTGCAGGGCGGTGACGAGCGTGTTCCAGCGGCCTTTCGTGATGCCGATCGTGAACATGATGAAGAACGAGTAGAGGCCGCACTTCTCGATGATCACGCCGTGCTCGGCGAGGTACTTGGTGACGATCGACGCCGGGATGCCGGAGGTGCCGAACGAGCCGTCCAGCGACAGGCCCGGGGTGACGACCGTCGCCTTGATCGGGTCGAGCATGTTGAAGCCTTCGGCCAGCCTGCCGAAGCCGTGCCAGTCGTCGTCCGCGTGGATCATCCAGTCGGCCTGCGTGCCGATGCCTTCCTCGCTCGTGACCTGCGGGCCCCACACCTTGAACCACCAGTCGTCGCCGTAGTCCTCGTCGACCTTCTGCATCGCGCGGCGGAAGTCCAGCGCTTCGTAGATCGATTCCTCGACGAGCGCGGTGCCGCCCGGCGCTTCCATCATCGCGGCCGCAACGTCGCACGACGCGATGATCGAGTACTGCGGCGACGTCGACGTGTGCATCAGGTACGCCTCGTTGAACGCGTCCTGGTCCAGCGCGACGGTCTCGGATTCGCGCACGAGCACCTGCGACGCCTGCGACAGGCCCGCCAGCAGCTTGTGCGTGGACTGCGTCGAGAAGATCATCGACTGCTTTGCGCGCGGGCGGTCGCGGCCGATCGCGTGCATGTTGCGGTAGAAGTCGTGGAACGTCGCGTGCGGCAGCCAGGCTTCGTCGAAGTGCAAGGTGTCGATCTCGCCGTCCAGCAGTTCGCGCAAGGTCTCGACGTTGTAGACGACGCCGTCGTACGTCGATTGCGTGATCGTCAGGATGCGCGGCTTCTTGTTCTTCGCCTCGCGGGCGAACGGGTTCGCTTCGATCTTCCGGCGGATCGACTCCGGCGAGAATTCTTCCAGCGGGATCGGGCCGATGATGCCGAGGTTGTTCCGGGTCGGCATCAGGAACACGGGGATCGCGCCGCACATGATGATCGAGTGCAGGATCGATTTATGGCAGTTGCGGTCGACGACGACGATGTCGCCCGGCGCCACGGTCGAATGCCACACCATCTTGTTCGACGTCGAGGTGCCGTTCGTGACGAAGTAGCAGTGGTCGGCGTTGTAGATGCGCGCGGCGTTGCGCTCCGACTTCGCGACGGGGCCGGTGTGGTCCAGCAGCTGGCCCAGTTCCTCGACGGCGTTGCAGACGTCGGCGCGCAGCATGTTCTCGCCGAAGAACTGGTGGAACATCTGGCCGATCGGCGATTTCAGGAACGCGACGCCGCCCGAGTGGCCGGGGCAGTGCCAGGAGTACGAACCGTCGTTGGCGTAGTTGACGAGCGCGCGGAAGAACGGCGGCGCCAGGCTGTCCAGGTAGGCTTTCGCTTCGCGGATGATGTGGCGCGCGACGAATTCCGGCGTGTCCTCGAACATGTGGATGAAGCCGTGCAGCTCCTTCAGGATGTCGTTCGGGATGTGGCGGCTCGTGCGGGTCTCGCCGTAGATGTAGATCGGGATGTCCGAGTTCTTGTGGCGGATCTCCTGCACGAACGCGCGCAGGCCGCTCAATGCGAAATTGGTCTCCTCGATGGTGCCGCCGCCGAATTCCTCGTCGTCGATCGACAGTACGAAGGCGGAAGCGCGCGACTGCTGCTGGGCGAACTGCGACAGGTCGCCATAGCTGGTCAGGCCGAGCACTTCCATGCCTTCTTTTTCCATCGCGGCCGCAAGCGCGCGAATGCCGAGACCGGAGGTGTTCTCGGAACGGAAATCCTCGTCAATGATGACGATTGGGAAACGAAATTTCATGGACAGCTCCAAAGCGAAGCGCCGTGCGCGCCGCTATCCGGGAGGGAAGGCGGCCGGGCACGGCACCGGAAAAATGAAGAAGCGGATTTTCGCAGAAATCGCGGGGTCCCGTGCAAAAATTTTTAATAGGTTAGCTACACGGGGCAGATTGTGGCGCACTCTTGTGTAAACGGGATGACGGAGCTGCCGCTGCGTTAAGGGATTAACGGAAGCGGGCACCCGGCGGGCATACAGTGGAGACTCTTTTTGTAGCCGAGGCCATCATGTCCACCGTCCGCGTCCAGTTGGAAAGCAACGTCCCCCGTTCGCCCGCCGAGCTGTGGGACTGGAGTACGTCGGTCGAGGGCGTCGTGACCGAGATGGGACCGGTCCTGAAGCTCGATTTCCCCGAGGGGATGACGCACATCCCGCGCGACGGCAGCAACCTCGGGCGGCCGCTGGGCGATTACCGGTTCCTGCTGTTCGGCGTCGTGCCGGTCGATCTGTCGCGGCTGACCTTTACCGAGATGGAGCCGGGCCGCCGCTTCGTCGAGCAGTCGCCGCTGCTGTCGATGAAGAGCTGGCGGCACGAACGGATCATCACGCCGTCCCCGGACGGTTCGAAAGTCGTCGACCGCCTGGAATTCACGCCGCGCTTCGCCGGCCCCATCGTCGGCTGGATCATCGAGCGCTTCTTCCGCCACCGCCACGCGGTGCTGAAGAAGCACTATCGCGAGCGCCGCTCAGTGGCCAGAGGCCGGGCGGCGTGTTCGACCGCGTGATCGTGCGGTCCGTGTACGTGACAACCGTGTCCGGACATGTGTTACTTGACTTTGTCGTAGGTGACGATGGCGTAGTCGACGCCGGCCGTCGGCGAGTGCAGGGGTTCGCTCGACACGGCGGCCCACTGCGCGCTGTCGATCTCCGGGAAGAACGTGTCGCAGCGGTAGGCCTTGTCGATGTGCGTGACGACCAGGCGGTCCGCGATGTGCATCGCCTCCGCGAAGATCTGCGCGCCGCCGATGATGCTGGCCGAATCGTTGCCGACGAGGGCGACTGCATCGGCCAGCGAATGCACGACGTCCACGCCGTCGTGGCCCCAGCCGGCGTTGCGCGTGACGACGATGTTGCGGCGGCCCGGCAGCGGGCGGCCGATCGATTCGAACGTCTTGCGGCCCATGATGATCGGGTGGCCGAGGGTCACGCGCTTGAAGTGCGCGAGGTCCTCGGGCAGGTGCCAGGGCAGCTGGTTGTCGACGCCGATGCCGCGGTTGGCATCCATCGCGACGACGAGGGACAGATGATGAGCCATGCGAACCTCCTTGCTTACACGGCGACCGGCGCCTTGATGGCCGGATGCGGGTCGTAGCCGACGATCTCGAAGTCTTCGAATTTGTAGTCGAACAGCGAGTCGGGCTTGCGGTGGATGACCAGCCTGGGCAGCGGACGCTCCTCGCGCGACAGCTGCAGCTCGACCTGTTCCATGTGGTTCGAGTACAGGTGGCAGTCGCCGCCCGTCCACACGAAGTCGCCGACATCCAGGCCGGCCTGCTGCGCCATCATGTGCGTGAGCAGCGCGTACGACGCGATGTTGAACGGGACGCCGAGGAAGATGTCGGCACTGCGCTGGTACAACTGGCACGACAGCTTGCCGTCCGCGACATAAAACTGGAACAGCGCGTGGCACGGCGGCAGCTTCATCTTCGGCACGTCGGCCACGTTCCAGGCCGACACGATCATGCGGCGCGAGTCCGGATTATTCCTGATCTGGTCCATGACCTGCGTGATCTGGTCGATGTGCTCGCCCGCGGGCGTCGGCCAGCTGCGCCACTGGTAACCGTAGATGGGACCGAGGTCGCCGTTGGCGTCCGCCCACTCGTCCCAGATCGAGACGCCGTTTTCCTTCAGGTACGCGATGTTGGTGGAGCCGGCGAGGAACCAGATCAGTTCATGGATGATCGACCGCAGGTGCAGCTTCTTGGTGGTGACGAGCGGGAAGCCCTCCTGCAGGTCGAAGCGCATCTGGTGGCCGAACACGGAACGGGTGCCGGTGCCGGTGCGGTCGGTCTTGACCGTGCCATGGTCCAGCACATGGCGCATCAGGTCGTGGTATTGGCGCATCGGTGGGCTCGAGGAAAGGTTGAAAACCCGCGCATTTTAACCGATGCCGCGCTCCACCGCCGCTGCCAGCAGCGCCACGGCTTCGCGCACGCGGCCGTCGGGCGTGTCGAGCAGATTGTCGCCCACGTACAGCTCGAAGAACGAGGTGTCCGGCAGTATGCCGTGATTGACGCGGTTGAACGGCCAGATGCCGTGGTCGCGCGCCAGTTCGCGGCGGATCTCCAGCGCGCGTTCGCGGCTCACGGGCAGGTGGACGTGCAGCATGTTGGCCTGCGGCCGGGCGGGATTCGCGCGCAGCACCGGGTGGTCGCGCAGTACGTCGAACAGGAAGCGCGTGCGTTCGAAGTAAGCGGGCATCGCGGCCAGTCGCTGCTCGAACTGCATCGCGGCGGCAACCACGTACGGCGAACGGTGGATCACGTTGCCGCCCTGGCGCTTGAACCATTCGGCCGCCTGCGCGACGAATTCGCGGTTCCCGGCCAGCATGGCGCCGCCGAGCCCGCCGATGCCCTTGTACAGCGACGTGTAGACGGTGTCGAAACCGGCCGCGATCTCGGCCACCGGGCGGCCATAGCCGGCCGCCGCTTCCCACAGGCGCGCGCCGTCCATGTGCAGGTGGATGCCGCGCGCGCGGCAGTGCGCCTTGATGGCCTGCAGGTCGTCCCACGCCGACAACTGGCCGCCGATCTCGCGCATCGGGATCTCGAGCGCGACGGCGGACACGCGGTCGGGAATGCCCGTGATGTCGGCGGCCGTCCATGGACGATACGGGTCGCCCGTGCGCAGCGCGTCGAAATGGCCCAGCAACTGGTAATTGGATCGCTCGTGGACGAAGATGTGGGCGGTCGGATGCAGCGCCACGGGTGCGCGTCCGCGCGCGTCGGCGGCGAGGCGCAAGGCCGTTACCTGCGTGAGCGTGCCGCTGATGCAGAACACGGCGGCCTCGAAGCCGAGGACTTCGGCCACGCGGGCCTCGAAGCCCTGGATCAGGGCGCCGTCGCCGTACGTGTCGTGGGCGATGCCGTTGGCGTCGCACCAGGCGGCCATCGCGGCGAACATCTCCGCCGGGGTGCGGGCGCGGTGGCCGGGGAAGACGGTGGTGCAGCGGGCGAGCAGTTCGGTGTCGGTCAAGGTGCGCTCCTGGAAGGTGGCGCTACTCTACACCGAAGAGGATAGAGGTGAAAGGGCGACGGTCGTCGCTAAATCGTCATCCCCGCGCAGGCGGGGATCCAAGTTCTGCAGCCGTAGCCCGAGAAATTGGGTCCCCGCCTTCGCGGGGACGACGGTGATTGGGTCCCCGCCTTCGCGGGGACGACGGTGGTTTGAGTTAGTACTGCGCGAGCGCGAGGCGCTTCGTGTCCTGCTGCTGGTCCAGCTTGAACAACCTTACCGAGCGCGCCAGCTGGTCGGCCTGTTCCTGCATGGCCTGGGCGGCCGCGCTGGCTTCCTCGACGAGGGCAGCGTTCTGCTGGGTGACCTGGTCCATCTCGCCGATCGAGCGGTTGATGTGCTCGATGCCGGTGCTCTGCGCCGCATTGGCCGTGCTGATGCGGGCCATGATGGCGGTGACCTTCTCGGCGCTGGCCAGCACTTCGTTCATCGTGACGCCCGCTTCCTGCACGATGCGGCTGCCCGTATCCACTTCCGTCGTCGACGCGACGATCAGGCCCTTGATCTCCTTCGCCGCGGCGGCACTGCGCTGGGCGAGATTGCGCACCTCGGTGGCCACGACGGCGAAGCCGCGGCCCTGTTCGCCGGCGCGCGCGGCTTCCACGGCCGCGTTGAGGGCGAGGATATTGGTCTGGAACGCGATGCCGTCGATGACGCCGATGATGTCGCCGATCTTGCCGGACGACGCCTTGATCGTGTCCATCGTGTCGATCACTTCGCGCACCATGCGGCCGCCTTCCTGCGCCACCATCGACGTGTTCACCGCGAGCTGGTTCGCTTCGTGGGCATCGCCGGCGTTGCGGCGCACGGTCTCCGTCAGGTCCTGCATCGAGTTCACGGTGGACGCCAGGTTGGCGGCCTGCTGCTCGGTGCGCGAGCACAGGTCCAGGTTGCCGCTCGAGATTTCGCCGGAGGCGTTGGCGATCTGCTCGGCGCCGCTGCGCACCTGGCCGACGACGGTCGACAGGCTGCCGCTGATGTTGTTCATGGCTTCGGCCAGCAGGCCGATCTCGTCGCTGCGGTCGACAGGGATGCGCACGGTGAGGTCGCCCTCGGCGATGCGGACGGCGGCGTCGCGGGCCCGTACGAGCGGCCGGGTGACGGTGCGCTTCATCACGGTGTGCAGGATCGCCGCGAAGATCGCCAGCGCCACGAGGCCGATGACGATGTAGCGGTTGCGCAGGCTCGCCGCTTCCTTCGTGATCTCGTCCTCGTACGTGCCGCCGGCGATCATCCAGTTCCAGTCCTTGAACAGCGTGTAGGCGGCGACTTTCGTGCGCGGGCTCGTCTCGCCCGCTTCCGCGTTCTGCCACGGGTACTGGATCAGGCCGTGCTTCGTTTCCAGCATCTCCCTGATGAATTCGCGGCCGCTCGCATCCTTGCTGGCGAGGATGTTCTTGCCTTCCTTGACGGGGTGGACGATCAGGTCGCCGTAGGTCTTGCCGGGCGTTGCGTCGAGCACGTAGTAATAGCCCGTGTCGCCCACCTTCATCTTCTTGATGCGGTCGCGCAGCGCGGCGATGTTGGCGTCGACGTCGAGGCCGACGTACAGGATGCCGATCACCTTGCCGGACGCGTCGCGCACCGGTTCGTAGTCCGTCATGAACTGCTTGCCGAACAGCTTCACCAGGCCGACGTAGGGTTTGCCGGCGCGGATCGCGGCATACGCGGGGCTCTCGTGGGCGAGGATCGTGCCGACGGCGCGGTCGCCGTTTTCCTTCTTGACCGACGTGCTGATGCGCACGAAGTCGTCGCCGCTCGCCACGAAGATCGTCGCGTTGCCGCCGGTCTGGTGCGTGAAGCGGTCGGGGAACGTGAAGTCGAGGTTCAGGGGCTTTCCGTTCGATGTCAGCGTCGGCACCTGCTTGTCGCCGACGGCAACGACCGCGTCAGGGTCCAGCGCGAACTCGCCTTCGAAATCCGTGGCGAAGATGCGGCCGAAGCTCGTGGCCTGGCTTTTCATCACGTTGTCGAACATCTCGACGGCGTTGACGACGCTCTGCAGCTCGGAGTTGACGTTGGCGATCGCGCGGGCATGCAGCATCGACGACGTCGTCCAGGTGATGGTGAAGACGAGGCCGGCGAGGATGACGGAGACGAGGGCGAACGAGAAGGCCGTGATCTTTGATCCGACCGTCAGGTTCGCGACGCTGAACGATTTCTTGTTCATGAAGATAGGGGATAAGCTGACGTTGCGCTATGGTACGTCAGGTATCCCCTGGGAAACAAAATTGTGTCGTCTTTTCGACGTGTTCATGCAACAAAATCGTGCCGGGACGGCATGAATCGTTACGTAAACACCCTCGGCGTTGTCGCCCCGCTAACTCAATGTTCGACTTGCACGTTATGGAACTGTAAAGCCGCCAGGTTCGCGTAGATGCCGCCGAGCGCGACCAGCGATGCATGCGTGCCCGTCTCGACGATGCGCCCGTCCTCCATCACGATGATGCGGTCGGCCCGCTGCACGGTGGCCAGGCGGTGCGCGATGATGAGCGTCGTGCGGCCGACCATCGCCGCTTCCAGTGCGCGCTGCACGAGGCGTTCCGACTCCGCGTCGAGGGCGCTCGTCGCTTCGTCCAGCAGCAGCAGCGGGGGATTCTTGAGCAGCGCCCGCGCGATGGCGATGCGCTGGCGCTGGCCGCCCGACAGGCGCACGCCGCGCTCGCCCAGGTACGACTGGTAGCCCTGCGGCAGGCGTTCGATGAATTCGTGGGCCGCGGCCAGCTTCGCGGCGGCGATCACTTCTTCGTCCGTCGCGTCGGCGCGGCCGTAGCGGATGTTTTCCAGCGCGTTCGCGGAGAAGATCACGGTATCCTGCGGGACGATGCCGATGGCGCCGCGCAGCACGTGCAGGTCGAGGTCGCGGATGTCCACGCCATCGAGGCGGATCGAGCCCGCCTGCGGGTCGTAGAAGCGCAGCAGCAGCTGGAACAGGGTGGTCTTGCCGGCGCCGGACGGGCCGACGACGGCCACCGTCTCGCCGGGTTTTACATCGAGGCTCACGTGGTCCAGCGCCGCCGTCTCGGGCCGCGACGGGTAAGAGAACTGGACGTTCGCGAGATTCAGGGCGGCACCGCCGGCCGTGCGGTTCGGCAGCGGCGTCGGGTGCGCGGGGTTGCGGATGTCGGAGCGGACGGCCAGAAGTTCCAGCAGGCGCTCGGTGGCGCCGGCCGCACGCTGGGCCTCGCCCATCACTTCGGACAGCGCGCCGATGGCGCCGGACACGATCGACGCGTACAGGATGAACTGCCCCAGGTCGCCGCCCGTCATGGCGCCTTCCAGGACGGCGTGCGCGCCCAGCCACAGCACGAACACGATGGCGCCGAAGACCAGCGCGATCGCGAGCATCGTCAGGACGGCGCGGGCGCGGATGCGCCGCATCGCCGTCGCGAACGCGCCTTCGACGGACGCGCCGAACCGCCGGGCTTCGATCTTCTCGTGGGTGAAGGCCTGCACGGTGGGCATGGCGTTGAGGATCTCGCCGGCGATGGCCGACGCGTCGGCGATGCGGTCCTGCGAATCGCGCGACAGCTTGCGCACGCGCCGGCCGAACAGCACGATCGGCACGACGACCAGCACCAGCAGGCCGAGGATGATGGACGTGAGCTTCGCGCTCGTCACGAACAGCATCGCGAGGCCGCCGATGAACAGTAACGTGTTGCGCAGCGCGAGCGAGATGCTCGTGCCGACGACGGTCTGGATCAGCGTGGTGTCGGTCGTCAGGCGCGACAGCACCTCGCCCGTGCGCGTCGTCTCGAAGAATTCGGGACTCTGTTCGACGACGTGGCGGTAGACGGCGCTGCGGATGTCCGCCGTCACGCGCTCGCCGAGCCACGACACCGTGTAGTAGCGCGCGGCCGTCGCGACCGCGAGCACGGCGGCCACGCCGAACAGCGCGAGGAACGTGGCGTTGACGCTGGCGGCATTCGACGCACCCCCCTTCGCGCCGAAGCCGTGGTCGATCATCTGCTTGAAGGCTGCGGGAATCGCCAGCGTGGCGCTGGCCGCGACGAGCAGGGCGATGCCGGCGAACAGGAACTGGCGGCGGTACGGCCGCAGGAAGGGCAGCAGGCCTTTCAATGCGGCGAGGGCGCCCTTGCGCGAGGTGGTGTCGTTGGTTGGGGTGGCGCTGGTGGAACCGTTGGTCATGTCGTCTTCGTTGTTCGTCGTTCGTATTCTTCTGGGTGCTTACAGCTTCATGGCCGCTTATAGCTTCATCGCCGATACATAGCCGGTCAGTTCGAGGTAGCCCCTTCCGGCGGCCCGGCCGTCGCGCTGCACGGTGACGGCACCCTCCCAGTACACGGCGCCGGTCGACCGGCGCGAATCCAGTTCCTGGTCCGGCTGCAGCGGCTCGATCTGCCATTGCGTCGTCCCTGTGGCGAGGAGCGTCGCCACCGGGTAGGCGGCGTTCGTGCGGGGCGAGGTCCAGCTCCGTTGCGGCATGAAGCGGACCTGGTCCGGACCGTATTGCGTCACCTTGCCGGCGCCGTCGCGCCAGGTTGCGTGGGCCCACAGTGTACTACCATCCCTGGCACGGATCCGGAAGGCCATCAGCGCGCCGCCGTCGTCGAGGTTGACGCCGATCCAGTCCCAGCCCGCGGCGTTGGGGTCCAGCACCTGGCTGGACCATTCGTGGTCGAGCCATGCGGTGCCCGTCACGGCCTGCCTGCGGCCCGCGTGAACGACGTCGCCGTCGACCTGCAGATGCGGCTCGCTATAGTAATAGCTGGCGTGGCCCGCCTTTGGCCCCTTTTGCGAAAAGCCGGCCTCGCCCTGCGGCAGTACCGGTTGCGTGGGCGTGAGCCGCAACGTGAACGACAGCTCGCCGGAACGCACGACGACGCGGTAGCGGCCGTCCGGTTCGCGCCGCATGCTCCAGTCGTCGAGTTTTACGTCCGTCGTGCCCGTGTCGGCGTAGGCGAGCCCGAAGCCGGCGCGCGCGCTTCTCTGGTCGTGCACGAGGTGGCCGAGCGCCGGATCGGACAGCGCGGCGTGGCCGATGATCAGCTGCTTCGGTGCGAACGCGCTCGGGTTGGCCGGATCCGTCTCCGTGCGGCTGCGGAAGAACGTGACCTGGAAACCGAGCGGCTTGCCGTCGGGCGTCTTGAGCCAGCCGGTCGCGTACCACCATTCCGTCCGGTAGTCCGGATGGGCGCCGTAGTCGGCCGGGAACGTCAGCGTACGTCCCGGCGTGACGGGCGCAAAAATGGGTGCAGGCGCGGGCGGTGCCGCGTGGACGCACGTCGCGACGAGCCACGGCAGCACGATACGCAATATAAAACGCAGCAACATCGTCACCAATCCTCCCGCACGGCGCGCACCGGCCCGCCGGACAATGCGTAGCGGCCCGACACGAGCGCCGTCGCGACGGACGCCGCCACCAGCACGCCCGCGACACTGCCCAGCAGGGGCCACGGCAGGTGCAACTGCATCGTCCAGTGGAACGACTGCGGATTCACCACGTAGACGAGGATCAGGCTGATGACGAGGCCGAGCACGAAGCCCGTGACGACGCCGAGCGCCGTCAACGCGCCGCCCTCGACGGCGAGGATGCCCAGCACCTGCCGGCGCGTGACGCCCACGTGGCGCAGCATGCCGAATTCCTTCGCGCGCGCCAGCGTCTGCGCGGAAAATGTCGCGGCCACGCCCGAGAGGCCGATGGCGATCGCGATCGCTTCCAGCAAATAGGTCACGGCGAAGCTGCGGTCGAAGATTCGCAAACTCATGGCGCGGATGTCGCCGGGCCGTGCCATCTGGAGCGCGGCGCCGAACGGCAGCTTGCGCAGCGCGGCCTCGACG
>NZ_JBKYMO010000133.1:0-12612 GCF_047302915.1 Massilia sp. CT11-108
ATCCGCCCGGCGTGCGCGACAAATCCCACGGGTTGTTCGTGCGGCCGTACAGCACCGGATCGGTGACGCCGCGCGTCGCGAATTTGGGCAAGTTCGTCTTGCCGAAGATGACGAGGCCCGCGTCGAGATAGCGTTGCACGACGTGGGCGTGGCGCGTCGGCACGTTGTTCGTCATGCTGCGGCTGCCGTAGGTCGTCGGGATGCCCGCATAGTCCTGCACGCCGTCCTTGATGAGGAAGGGGACGCCCGCCAGCGGGCCGGTCAACGGTCCCGCGACCCGGGCCCGCGCCTCGCGCTCCATCAGCCGCACGACGGCATTCACGCGGCCGTGCACGCGTGCGTGTTGCGCGAGGGCGAGGTCGAGTAGTGCGGCGGGCGTGACGTCGCCGGCGGCCACGCGGGCGGCGAGAGCGGTGGCGTCGTGGGCCAGGTAGTCGGCGTGATTCATCGTGTCTCTTTCATGTCGTGCTGGCCAGCCGGCCATCTTGTCATGAAGGAATTGTTGCCGCAAGGCCGGGCGTGCTACGATCGCAGGAATCCGAGGCCATCCTCTAGACCTTCGTATCGGAATCCGCGACCATGTCCGAAGTCACGCAAATCATCAGCACGATCAAGCGCCAACTTAAGCTGCAAGGCAAGACGTATCGCGACGTGGCCGGGGCGCTGGGCCTGTCGGAGGCGAGCGTCAAGCGGCTGCTGACGTCGGACACGCTCGGTGTCGACCGCCTCGTCGAGATCAGCAACATGCTGGGTTTTACACTGGCCGAGCTCGCGCAGGAGGCCGCGCTCTCCGGCACCCGCCTGCACACCTTGAGTGCCGAACAGGAAAAGGAGCTCGTGTCCGATACGAAGCTGCTGCTCGTGGCCGCGTGCGCGCTGAATCACTGGACGCTGGCGGACATCCTCGCCGTCTACCGCCTCACGGAAGCCGAGTGCCTGCAAAAACTGCTGCACCTCGACCGCCTGCACCTGATCGCGCTGATGCCCGGCAACCGCATCCGCCTGAACGTCGCGCGCGATTTCGACTGGCTGCCCGACGGCCCCATCCGCCAGTACTTCCGCACGCAGGGCCTGGCCGATTTCCTCGACGGCCGCTTCGACCGGTCCGACGAGACGCTCGCCTTCACGCACGGGATGCTGACGGAGAGCGCGCTTGCGTCCATGCAGGTGGAACTGCGCCGGCTACGTGCGCGCTTCGCCGAACTGCACGAGGAAAGCCTCGCGTCGCCGCTGCCCAAGCGGCGGGGCAGCGGGCTGTTGCTGGCGCTGCGCGAGTGGGAGCCGGCCGGCTTCACCGCGCTGCGCCGCTGAGTCGCTGATTACTTGCCGCGCGCGTCGATGCGGTAATCCCACGCCGCCAGCGTCTGCTGCTTGCCCCCCGGCACGCTGAAACGCTGCACCTCGTTCGACACGTTGACTGTCACCTGCACGCTGTTGCCCTTCAACGCGCGGCGGAACGCGAACACCTTGTCGTTACCCGTCTGCAGCACCTGCACGGGACCGCCGTACTGGCCGTTCCACAGCGCCGGATTGGCGTGCTTGAGCGCGAGCAGCTTCGTGTAGAAGGGCGCGTAGCCGTAGTCTTTCCACTGGATCGGATCCTTTTCGAAGAACGCGATGCGTTTGTCGAGGCCGGCTTCCTGGCCACCATAGATCAGCGGCATGCCGGGCAACGTGGCGGCCAGCACGGCCATCGCCTTGAAGGCCGGGCCGTACAGCTCGACGTCGCTGCCGGCCCAGGAATTCTCGTCGTGGTTGCTCGTGAAGCGCATCCGATACGCGCCCGGCGGGAACGCTTTCGGCGGGTGCTCGAGGAAGTTTGCCAGCGTGCGCGCGTCCGCCTTGCCTTTCGCAATGGCTTTGAACAGGTCTTTCGTGTCCCAGCCGTAGGTCATGTCGAAGGCGTGCTCGTGCAGGTCGGGCTTGTCGGCCTCGGCCAGCATGAACACGGGTTTGACGCGGTCGAGTTCGGCGCGCGCCTGGTTCCAGAACGGCGTCGGCACCTTGCCGGCGACGTCGCAGCGGAAGCCGTCGATGTCCGCTTCGCGCACCCAGTACAACATCGCGTCCGTCATGCCTTTCCACAGGCCGGGCTTGGTCCAGTCGAGACCCGTCACGTCGGTCCAGTACTCGGGCTCGGCGCCGTCCGTGTAGGTGACGGGATAGATCTCGCCCTTTTCATTCTTCAGATACCAGTCGCTGTGTTCCTGCGTCCACGGGTTGTCGAATGCGGTGTGGTTTGCCACCCAGTCGATGATCACGTGCATGCCCAGCCCGTGCGCCTGCTTCACGAGTGCCTTGAGGTCGTCGAGCGTGCCGAATTCCGGGTTCACGGCCGTGTAGTCGCGCACGGCGTAATAGCTGCCCAGCGTGCCCTTGCGGTTCTTTTCGCCGATCGGCTGGATCGGCATCAGCCACAGGATGTCCACGCCCATCTTTTTCAGACGGGGCAGGTGTTGCGTAAATGCCTTGAACGTTCCCTCGGGAGTGTATTGCCGGATGTTCACTTCGTAGATATTGGCGTTGCGCGACCAGCTCACGTGCGGCATCGGCGCTGCGTCTGTCGCGGCGACCGCGGGCAGGGCCGCGCATAACGCCAAGAAAAGTGTAGTCAGGGTACGGCGTATCTGTCTCATCGTTCTAATTTTCCTGTAGTTTAGTTACAAAACCTGCCGATGCGATTCTAAAGCGGAATTCCCGGGCTGTCATCTTGCCGACATGCAGATGTCAGAATATGCTGACAACAACGCGGGACAAGATGAGAGTCGATTTGTGCGATATTGGACAGATAGGACCGCAGTGTAACAGCTAATGTTAAGGCGTAGAGAGGGACACGCCATGAACAAGGGTTTCGTTGCGTGCGTATTGCTGGGCGGATGTGCGTCGCTCGCATGTGCACAGGATTCGGGAAGCGCTGCCGGCACCGGCAAGCGCTCGGGACTGGACTACGTCGGCGAAACGCCGGGCGGCCACGATATCGCCGTCTTCACGGGACAGCCGAGCAGGAGCAATGGCACCGCCGTCTGGAACGCGATGCCGCGCCGCACGTACGGCCGTCTCGACGACATCGGCGTCCATCCCGGCACCGGCGGTTTCACGCTGGGTCACCAGTACAACTTCGAATACCTCGCGCGCCCGGACGTCGGCGACCCCTTCCACGCCGGCACGGCCGGCAAGGCCAGCAATCTCGTCACGCAAAGCGGCATGCCCGTCGACAGCGGCGTGCGCTACTACAACACCCAGTTCAAGCACCTGAGCACGGGCGCGTCGTACACCATCGACACGCTCGGCGGCGATCCCATGGCCGACCGCGCCTGGGGCATGACGATCGGCTTCGACTACGGCCCGGTGTCGCTGCGGGCGGCGCACCAGAACCGGCACGTCGCCCAGGTCCACTTGTACGATTTGGCCGGCAGCAATATGGATGCCAAGAATTCCCTGATCGCGGCCAACCTGCGCATGCGCTGGGGCACGGCCTATGCCGCGTATTCCGCCAACCGCGGCTGGGGCAGCTCGCCGCTGTACAACCCCGACAATCCGTACGGCGCGGGCGTGGCGAGCACGTCGTCGACCGACAGCCGCGACACCCTCGTCGGCGTGGCCGTTCCCATCACGCGCTCGACGACCTTCCTCGCCTCGTTCATCCACAAGAACGACCGCGACCTGGCCAACCGCGACGCGAACCAGTTCGCGATCGGCGCCAGCTACGTCGTGTCGCGCAGCACCGACTTCTACGCCGCGTTCTCGCGCACCGTCAACACGAACGGCACCGGCATCCTGATCGGCGGCGCCGCCCGCCCGAGCGGCAGCTCGGCCGTGAACGTCGGCATGCGCCACGCGTTCTAGCCTTCCCACCGAGGCTGCCCTGCGTTGCGCCGTCGCGCGACAAAAGCAGGTAGCCTGTCCTCATGATTTTTGCATTATTTTGGAGGCAACATGACTGGCACGAGCACACTTGATCCGGATAACTTTCCGGAAGCACCCGACCGCAGCCTGGGCAAGGGCCACGGCGTCGATTCGCTCGGCCCGAGCGATATTTCGGACACGGGCAGCGACGTCGTCGGCGGCCCCGGCTTTGCCGCGAACCTGGACGATGACCAGAAGATCGACCTGGACACCGGCACGACGTCAGACAACGAAGCGAGCTACGCGCACGACAGCGCGGGCGCCGACGTTGGCGACCCGAACTTCGAAAGCGACAGCGACTTCGGCGGCACGGGAGAACGGGCGGCCGCGGGCCGCGACATCCTGGCGCGGGACGGTGCCGACATCGACACCGACCACATCGAATCGATTCCGAACCTGCCGCTGACGGACGAGGATGTCGACTTCCTCGGCAGCGAGCCGCCGAAGGGGCCGGCGCCGGGTAAATAAACTGCGGCGTTCGGAAAGATGGCGGGCTGGATGACATCGACCATCCAGCCCGTTTTCATGTTGGGTGGGCGTTGTGTTGGCGTTACGCGCGGGCACGGGGGGCCCGCCCTAAGCGTGCAAGTCCCCACGCCGCCAGCAGCGCTCCGCCGAGCAGCACGGTCTTCGTGGATGCCGACCGCATCTCGAACGACGTGTACGGACTCCGCTCGACGACCCGACGCTCGCCATTGTTGCGCTGGCGGAGCTCCTGCTCGGCGACCGGCGCGTACAGGCTGTCGCGGCGCGCGCTCGAGTTCGGGCGCTCGGATTGCTGCTGGCCGAACATCGTGCGGCTCATGAAGCGGTCCAGCGCGCGCGGCATCAGGTAGCCCGCCACCGACGTCAGCTTCGAGTGGCCGCCCACGTACAGGTCGCGCTCGGGCACCTGGGCCGCGTGCACGATGGCCTGCGCCACCAGTTCCGGCGCGTAGTTCGGCGGCGGCAGGTCGGGCTCGTGTTCCATGTAGCTCTTGGCGTGGTTCGGGAATGGCGTCGCGATCGCGGCCGGCTTGATCACCGTGAGCGAGATGCCGGCGTCTTCCTTGTCCAGCTCCATGCGCAGCGATTCCGTGAAACCCTTGATCGCGTGTTTGGACGCCGAATAGGTGCCCTGCAGCGGCACCGAGCGGTCCGACACTTCGCTGCCCAGGTTGATGAGGGCGCCGCCGCCGCGGCCCTTCATGAGCTTGACGGCTTCCAGCGAGCCGTGCACGACGCCCCAGAAATTCGTTTGCATGACCTTGCGCATGTCTTCCAGCGCGACGTCCTCGTTCCGGCCGTAGACGCTGATGCCCGCGTTGTTGACCCACGTGTCGACGCGCCCGAAGCGCTCCATCGCCACCTGGCTGATACGGGCGACGTCCGCCGGGTTGCCGACGTCCGCCGTGACGGTCGCCACTTCCACGCCGCGCTGGCGCATTTCGTGGGCGAGGGTGTCGAGGGCGTCGCCGTCGCGCGCGGCCAGCACGAGATGGGCGCCGCCTTCCGCCACCAGGCGGGCAGTGGCCAGGCCGATGCCGCTCGTCGCGCCCGTGATCACCATGACTTGTTCATTCAGTTTTTTGAGTTTGATCGACATGTTGCCTCCTCACAGCGCCTGGCGCAGACGATTCGATGACCATGTGCGGCTGGCCGGACGGCCCGCCAGCTTCCATGCGGCGAACAGCGCGCCGGCGCCCAGCAGCACACCGACCACCTTGCCCTTGCGCAGCGACAGCGCGGTGTACGGACACGTCTCGACCACGTGTTCCGAGAGGCCCTGGCGTTCGCGCAGTTCGTGCTGCGGGTTCGGCGCGTGCAGGGCGTCGCGGCGGTTCGGAGCGCTCGGGATGTCGGTCTGCTGCTGCTTGAACATCGTCGCGCGCATCATGCGGTCGAGCACCGAGGGCATTGCGAAGTTGCCGACGGAGAAGGCCTTGGCCGCGCCGCCGACGAACACGTCGCGCTTCGGATGCTGGGCCGCGTACAGGATCGATTTCGCGACCAGTTCCGGCGCGTAGATGGGCGGCGGCAGGGTCGGTTCCTTATCCATGTAGTTCTTCGCGTGCGCGACGAACATCGTGTCGACGGCGGCCGGCTTGATGAGCGTGACGGCGATCGGCGCCTTGTCCTTGTCGAGTTCGACGCGCAGCGAATCCGTGAACGCCTTCACCGCGTGCTTCGACGCGGCGTAGATGCCCTGCAGCGGGATCGAGACGTCGGACAGTTCGCTGCCCAGGTTAATGATGGCGCCGCCGCCGCGCGTCTTCATGTGCTTGACGGCTTCCAGCGAGCCGTGGACGACGCCCCAGTAATTCGTGTCGAACAGCCGCTGCATGTCTTCCAGCGAGACGTCTTCGTTGCGGCCGAAGATCGAGATGCCGGCGTTGTTGACCCAGGTGTCGATGCGGCCGAAGCGCTCCATCGCGGCCTGGCCGATGCGTTCCACGTCGGCTGGGTTGCCGACGTCGGCCACGACCGTCGCGACTTGCGTACCGGTGCGGCGCAGTTCGCTCGCCAGCTGGTCGAGCGCGTCGGCGCTGCGGGCTGCGAGTACCAGTTTGGCACATTGCTCGGCGGCCATACGGGCCGTCGTGAGACCGATGCCGCTCGTGGCGCCGGTGATGACCATCACCTGCTCGTTAATCTTGCGTAATTGCACTGACATGAATGCTCCTTCGCTCAGGTTGGAGAAAAGCCGCCGCAGTGCGCGTCAAGCGATCCGTGCGGCTCCGTGATTACGAGTTCGTTGCTGAACACGACAATCGTAGCCGCACAGCGGATTTCAAGTCATTTGTTACAAGATTGCGCCTTGTTCAGGGTTTGCAAGCCTCCGCCTCGCGGCGCAGCCAGTGGGCGACGGCCAGCGCCGCGGGGCCCGGCGGCGGGTCGGCGCGCATTGCCAAGTGGTATGTGTACCCGGGGATGGCCGGTCCGAACGGTTGCACGAGATAGCCCGCCGCGATCTCTTCGGCCACCAGGGCAAGACTCAGCAAGGCGACGCCCTGGCCTGCGACGGCGGCCTGGATCGCATGGCCTTCGTCCGAATACCGGAGTTGTCCGCGCGCAGGTTGCCATGCGAGACCCGTGCGCGCGAACCATGTTTCCCATGTGGGATTGGCCGGGGACGCTTTTTGCCAGTCGAAGTGGATGAGCGGCACGGATTGCAGATCCTCGATCGAGCGGACGCCCAGCATCGGGTTGACGACCGGCGCGTACGTGTCGGCGAACATGACCTCGGTCGTCAGGCCGGGATACGCGCCGCTGCCGTAGCGCACGGCGATGTCGATGCCGTGCGTCTGGAAGTCGACCGTCGCGTCGGATGCGTGCAGCTGCAGGTCGATGTCCGAATGCAATGCGTGAAAGCGGGCGACCCGCGGTACGAGCCACTTCGCGGTGAACGCGTGCGTCGCCGACACCGTGACCCTGTCTCTCCGGTTCGGCTGCGTGAGACGCGCCAGCACGGCTTCGATGGCGTCGAAACCTTGCCGCAGCACGGGGTACAGCTGGGCGCCTGCGTCGGTCAGTGTCACTTGCCTGACCTGGCGTACGAACAGTCTCAGGCCCGTAAAGTCTTCGAGGACGCGGATGCGGTGGCTGATCGCCGTCGGTGTCACGGCGAGCTCATCGGCAGCTCGCTTGAAGCTGCCGTGCCGCGCCGCCGCCTCGAACGCGCGCAGGGAGGAGAGCGGTGGCAGCCGGCGTGTCGTCCGTTCGCCGAATGGGTGATTTGAAGTCATCTGATGCGTGAAAAACCATCGTTTGTCGTAAGGGCTGCTGGGGGCGATTATTCCATACATGGGTGAGTTGATCTCATCCCGTTCTTCTTTTCGAATTCAGGAGGCAGACATGCTCGAACGTATCATCACGCAGCCGGATCCGTATGAACCCTATCTGCTGTCGCAGGGCATCCGGTTCGGCGATTTGCTGTTCATCTCCGGCCAGGCCGGTGCCGGCGACGACGGACGCATCGTCGCCGGCGGCTTCCTCGCCCAGGGCGAGCAGGCTTTTGCCAACCTGCGGCGCGCGCTGGAAGCAGGCGGATCCAGCCTGCGCGACGTCATCAAGGTGACGATCTTCGTGACCGACATAGGCCATTTCCAGGACGTCGTGGCGCTGCGCAGGAAATTTTTCTCGGCGCCGTATCCCGCCGATACGATTGCCGAGATCAAGGCGCTCTACGATCCGCGGGCGATGATCGAGATCGAGGCGATCGCGGCCGTACGCAGGGAGGGCGGCGGCGATGCGCGATAACGGTCACGTTGCCATTCTCTTCGAACCGCTGGCCCTGGGTTCGCTGGCGTTGCCCAACCGTCTGGCCGTCGCGCCGATGACGCGCGTGAGTGCGGGCGCCGATGGCGTGCCGACGACGTGCATGGCCGGCTATTACGCGCAGTTCGCGGACGGCGGCTTCGGCCTCGTCATCACGGAAGGCCTGTACACGGATGAGGCGTACTCTCAGGGTTATCTGCACCAGCCGGGGCTCGCGAACGCGGCGCAGCGCGATGCGTGGCGACCCATCGTCGCAGGCGTGCAATCACACGGCCGCCGTGTGATCGCGCAATTGATGCATGCGGGCGCACTGTCGCAGGGGAACCCGTACCGGACGGGCACCATCGGTCCGTCGGCCGTGCAGCCGAAGGGCAAGCAGATGACGTTCTATCGCGGGACGGGTGAGTACGCCGTGCCTGCCGCGATGACACCGGAGGATATCGACACGGCCGTGGCCGGCTTCGCGCGGGCAGCCCTCCGAGCTCGTGAAGCGGGGTTCGATGGCGTCGAGATCCATGGCGCGAACGGTTATTTGCTGGACCAGTTCCTGTCGGAAGGCATCAATCTGCGTGACGACCGCTACGGCGGCGGCCTCGACGGTAGGTTGCGTTTGCTCGTGGAAGTCGTCGACGCGGTGCGGGCCGCGGTGGGGACGAACTACGTCGTCGGCGTGCGCCTGTCGCAGGCGAAGGTCAACGATTTCACGCATCGCTGGGGAGGAGAGGAAGAGGCCGCCGCGATCTTCCGTACGGTTGGCGGACTGGACGTCGACTACGTGCACGTGACCGAGTACGAAGCATGGAAGCCCGCCTTCGAGACAGGGCCGAGCCTGGCCGCACTGGCGAAGCGCCACGGCGGCAAGCCGGTCATCGCCAACGGTTCGCTGCAAGATCCGGCGCAGGCCATGGGCATGGTCGAGCGGGGCGAGGCGGACGTCGTGTCGCTCGGCCGCGGCGCGCTGGCCCAGGCGGACTGGCCGCGGCGCGTCAGGGACGGCGCCACGCTCGCATCATTCGATCCGGCCATCCTGTCGCCGCTCGCGGATCTCGCGAACGCGGTCCGGTGGCGTACGCAGGCGGAGTACCTGCGGCCCGGCTAATAGATCTGGTCGAACAGGCCGCCGTCCGCGACATGGGTCTTGTGCGCTTTCGTTCAGCCGACGGCGAGTTCGCCGATCGTGCATAGCTTGATCGCCGGGAATTGCACCGTGTACTGCTCGGCCCTGTTGCCAGTTGTGCGCGATAAGGCCGCGTTCGCTGATAGCATCGATGTCGTACGCGAGGGCCCAGCGTGACGAGGTCGGCCTGCAGTCTGCCGATCACGGAATGCGCTTGCTTGCCGGAGGCGCCATGCGACTGCCTGACCGTCACGTCGTCGCCCGTCTTGACCTGGTACTGCCGCGCGAACGCGGCATTACGGTCCTGGTACAACTCGCGCGTCGGGTCGTAGGACACGTTCTGCAGGGTGATGTTCGTCGCCCTTGCGGCGGACGAGCCTAGCGCAGCGGCCACGAAGAACGCAACGGCGAAAACAGTGGCGAACGCGGAGGCGACTTTTTATTGCACATCGTTTTCTTTCGGTTGAGTGTCTATAAGCAGCGCCGTAAGGTAGGTGCCTGCCCAGCGAAAGAAAACGATGAAGCTTTTGACGTCCTCCCCACCTTAAAGGACGGGGATTCCTGCAGCCAGCGTCGCACGTCCGCGACGGAGAATGTTTATCGCAGCATTGATATCGCGATCATGTGCACAACCGCAAACATTACACTGCCACTCTCTTATTCCAAGGTCTGCGATACCTTTCGGCCGCGAATCGGGCATGGCGCCACAATTCGAACAGACTTGGGAAGTAAAGCTTTCGTCGACTTCCTCGAACCACGCGCCATGCTTAACAGCCTTGGACGCCAGTTGATGTCGGAAGCGCGACCAGCCAGCATCAAGTACAGACTTGGCCATGCTGGTCCTGGCAAGTCTGGCGGCCGCCACATTGCCGACCGCGATATAGTCGAATTGCCGGACAATGCGGTCCGAGAGCTTGTGCAGAAAGTCGTTGCGACGGTTCGCTATCTTTGCGTGGATCGCCCTGACGCGCCGCTTCTTGTGGGCGCGCTGCGCCAGCGCGAGCGCTTGCTCGGCACCACGATAGATACGCTGCGCTTCAATCTTTTCGCCGGTGGAAAGCGTCGCGAAGTCTTTCAGTCCAAGGTCGATACCGACACCGCGCAACGGTTGGCGGGCATGGATATCGGGCGTGACCACATCGATCACGATATTCAGGTACCAGTTCCCTCGCGTGTCACGCGAAAAGTTGGTGCCGTCCTTGATCTTCCCTTCGGGCAGCGGCCGGCTGTTAAAGACGCGAAAAGTATTGCCTGCGAAGCGAAACGCATCACCTTCCCGCTTCAGTTCCCGTCCCTTGATCGGCACCCAGCCCAAGGAACGCTTGCCGCGATAGCGAAGATAAGGTCGCTTCTTTTGCGAACGCGATCTTGCATACTGTTCGCAGACCGCATTCACGGTCCCGGAATGCAGGCCCAGTTCCTTGCTGCTGCCGGTCGTCAGCTTGTTCAGGTCAAAGCCCGAAAGCCAGGGGCGGCCGAAACGCAGCGCATCCTTTTGCCGATCGTTGCAGTAATTCCAGACGACGTTACACGCACGCGACTGCCTGTCAAGCAGCCCGTTCAGGGATTTCACCCGGTAACGATAAACCAGAATCATGCTCCGATTATATGCAGCGTTTTTAGCAACCGAAAGGCATCGATTGACGCGCAATCGTCTTCTTTCTTCCCCGCCCTGAAAGACGGGGTTTCCTCGGAGAACCTGATGAACTTAATGCGCTTTGGACAGGATGAGCAGCCAACGGCGCAGCAGCAGCACTTCCACGTGGCCCGGCTCGACGCCGGTATCGCACTCGATGATCGGGTTGACCGGGTAGAAGCGCTTGCGGAAGTCGCGCGTTACCAGGATCTCGCGGCGACCAAGGCGCACGAGGAAAGGCGTCGGAGCATATTCAAGGCCGAAGGAGCTGTTCAGAGTCGACATGACGATCCCTTTATCGAGTTAGGTTGCGTTAGCGTTGGCAAGTTGTCTTGCTCGAGTAGGCACAGAATAGCACAACTACTGTATAAATCTACAGGTACTGTACAAAAAAACAGTTGTTGCATTTTTGTGTGGCTTTTTCGCCAATTCGCCCCATCTGGAGCGGTATGCTGAACACCGCTCCATCACGCCTGCGCCGCTTCATCGCCGCCCGCCTGTCGCCCGAAGGGCAGATGGGCCTGCACCTCACCGCCGGCCTCGCGCTGCTGGTGCTGGCGGCCTGGATCTTCGGCGAGATCGCCGAGGACGTCGTCACCGGCGACACCATCACGCTCGTCGATGTCCAGCTCGCGCACTGGTTCCACGAGCGCGCCACACAAGGCTTCACGCGCGCCATGCTGGTCGTCACGCACTGGAACGGCATCGCCGGATCGAGCATCATGGCCGTGCTGCTGGCGCTGTGGTTCTGGCGCCGCCATGCGCATTACTGGCTGATCGTCTGCCTCGTCGCCGTGCCGGGCGGCATGCTGCTGAACGTCGCGCTGAAGCACGTGTTCCGGCGCACCCGCCCCAGCTTCGACGATCCGCTGCTGAGCCTGATGACGTACAGCTTCCCCAGCGGCCACACGGCGGCTGCCACCGTGTTCTACGGCCTGCTCGCGTGCTACCTCGTGCGGCGGGTGCGGACGTGGCGCGCGCGCGCGCTGGTCATGCTCGGCGCCGTCGTGATGGTGATGCTCGTCGCGCTGTCGCGCATGTACCTGGGCGTGCACTACCTGTCCGACGTGCTGGCCGCGGCGGCAGAGGGGGCGGCCTGGCTCGCGATCTGCATCACGGCCGTGTCGACCCTGCACCGGCGCCGGCTGGCGCGGGGGCAAACGTCGTGGAGCGAGCGCGCGCATCGCGCCGCTGCGGCGGAGGACCTGCAATGAATCCCGTGACCGTGATCGTCAACGCGGGCGCCGGCACCGGCCACGACGAGGCCGCGTGCGATGCGCTGAGAACGCAACTAACCGACGCGGGGCTGGACGCCGAGCTCGTGCGAGCAGACGGCGGCGACCAGATGATCGGTGCGGCACGGCGCGCGTTGGAGCAGGGCGCGCGCCTGGTCGCGGCCGGTGGGGGCGACGGCACCATCAATGCCGTGGCCTCCGTGATGGTCGATTCCGGCGTGCCGTTCGGCGTGCTGCCGCTGGGCACGCTCAACCACTTCGCCAAGGACCTCGGCATTCCGCTCGACCTCGGCGCGGCCGTGCGCAACCTCGCGACGGGGCGGCCCGTGCAGGTCGACGTGGGCGAGGTGAACGGCCGCATCTTCCTGAACAATTCCAGCCTCGGCCTGTACCCGGACATCGTGCGCGACCGCGAAAAACAGCAGCGCCGCCTCGGCCGCGGCAAGTGGCCGGCCGAGGCG
>NZ_JBKYMO010000134.1:0-12601 GCF_047302915.1 Massilia sp. CT11-108
GACGAACGCATCGCGCGCGCCCGCCTCCACGTACGCCGCGTAGTTGACCGATTCGAGCGCCGGATAGTGCTCGGCCACGCCCAGCGCCTGGACGTAACGGTGGAATTCCAGCCGCGTGACGGCGCCGCTTGCCTGGAACAGGCCGGCCAGGCCCCGCACGACGTCCGCATACGAATGCACGGCGCCGGCCAGTTGCTGGCGGCCGGTGCGCGCCAGGTGGTCGAAGCGGGCCTGCGTCTCGATGTCGACCGTGTGCGCCGCGCCCAGGTACAGCCCGGCGCCGGCCAGCAGGGCCAATGCGACCCCGCCGGCCCAAAGCGCGGCCGTCTTTCCCGTGTTGCGCGTCGTGATGTCACCCATGGCTTAATTGCCGTACGGAAATTTTTAGATGTTTGCTAGTATGTCCGAATCAGGCCGAAATGGCGAGCTCAACAATAAGGAATGCATATGCGTGAAGCGGATAATGGACATCTCGACCCCTGGTTGTGGCTGGAAGACGTCGATTCCGACCGCGCGCTCGGCTGGGTGGCCGAACGCAACGCGGAGACGGAGCGCGAACTCACCGCCCTTCCCGGCTACGCGGCCTTGCGCACGCGGCTGAAGACGATCCTCGATTCGCGCGACCGCATCCCCTACGCCGGCCACCACGCCGGCCGCTTCTACAACTTCTGGCGCGACGCCGACCACGAACGCGGGATCTGGCGCCGCACGACGCTGGACGAGTACCGCAAGCCGGCGCCCGCCTGGGAAACGGTGCTGGACCTGGACGTCCTCGCCCGCCTTGAAAGCGAGAACTGGGTGTGGGCGGGCGTGACCTTCCTGGAGCCGCACGGCACGCGCTGCCTCGTCTCGCTGTCGCGCGGCGGCGGCGATGCCCACGTCGTGCGCGAATTCGACGTGGCGACGCTGTCCTTCGTCGACGGCGGCTTCACCTTGCCGGAAGCGAAGTCGAGCGTCGGCTGGGTCGACGCGGACACGCTGTTCGTCGCCACCGACTTCGGCCCCGACTCAATGACCGAATCCGGCTACCCGCGCATCGTCAAGGCGTGGAAGCGCGGCACGTCGCTCAGTGAGGCCACGCTCGTCTACGCAGCGCGGGAAGACGATTTGTCCGTCTCCGCCTGGCACGACCCGACCCCGGGCCACGAGCGCCAGTTCGTGCTGCGCCAGATCGATTTCTACAGCAGCGAGCTGTTCATGCGCGATCCCGCGAGCGGCCAGCTTGAGCCCATCGACAAACCGCTGGACGCGAACGCGTTCGCGCTGCGCGACCAGTTCATCGTCGAACTGCGCTCGGACTGGACGCTTGGGGACCGCACGTGGCCGCAGGGCGCCCTGCTCGCCATCGGGTTCGACCGTTTCCTCGCAGGAAGCCGCGATTTCGACGTGCTGTTCGAACCCACGCCGACGACGTCGCTGGACGGCATCGCGGCCACGCCAGGAGCACTTTTCCTCACGATCCTCGACAACGTCAAGAACCGGATCATCGAATGGCAGCACGTGGATGGCCACTGGCAACGCCGCGACGTCGACGCACCCGGCATGGGCGCGCTGCACGTCTCCGCCGTCGACGAGTACGACTCGGACCAGGCGTTTCTCACCGTGACCGACTTCCTCACGCCGAGCAGCCTGTACCTGATCGAGGCCGGCCGCGACGGGCGCGAACTATTGAAGTCGATGCCGGCGTTCTTCGATGCGTCGCCATATGCCGTCAGCCAGTTCACGGCGGAGTCGCCGGACGGCACGCACGTCCCGTATTTCGTCGTGATGCGCAAGGACGCGCCGCTGGACGGCACGCATCCGACCCTGCTGTACGGCTACGGCGGCTTCGAAGTGTCGCTGACGCCGTTCTACAGCGGCACGACGGGCGAGGCATGGCTGGCGCAGGGCGGCGCATATGTCCTCGCGAACATCCGCGGCGGCGGCGAGTTCGGGCCGCGCTGGCACCAGGCGGCGCTGAAGGAAAACCGGCAAAAGGCGTTCGACGATTTCCTCGCGGTCGCCGGGGACGTCATCCGGCGCGGCATCACGACCCCGCCCCACCTGGGCATCATGGGTGGCAGCAATGGCGGATTGCTCGTGGGCGCGGCCCTGACGCAGCGGCCGGACCTGTTCGGCGCCGTCGCCTGCCAGGTGCCGCTGCTGGACATGCGCCGCTATCACGAGCTGCTGGCCGGCGCGTCGTGGATCGGCGAGTACGGCGACCCCGACGATCCCGACGAATGGGACTACATTGCCCGCTACTCGCCGTACCACAACGTCTCGCCGGACAAGCAGTATCCGCGCGTGCTGTTCACGACGTCCACCCGCGACGACCGCGTCCACCCGGGCCACGCGCGCAAGATGGCGGCGCGGATGCGCGACCAGGGGCACGACGTCCTGTACTGGGAAAACACGGAGGGCGGCCATGCCGGCGCGGCGAACAACGAGCAGACGGCGACGATGTGGGCGCTGACCTATGCTTTTCTTTTGAGGAAACTCAAGTAATTGCACTCAGAAAACGCTGGACGTGACCTATTTCGGTGGTAACCATCAGTTAGCAAGCTAACGCAACCGGCACATTCGATAAGAAACTAGCAGGGTTGCTAGGACGCTAAATGAATGTTGCATGGAATACTTGTTTCTCACACATCTTTCCATGGAGGAGCGGCGATGGCTAATGATTTCGTTACCGAAGCAAGCCTGCGGGAACCGTCGGCAGGCAACCTGATGATGAAAACGCCCGCATCCCTGGCGCCCTCCATCAGCGATCTGAAAAAATACCGGATAAGCAAGCGCGAGAGCCAGGAGAAATTCTGGGGCCGATTTGGCGTCACGCAATCCAGCGGCAGCCGCTTCGAAACGGGCCTGGCCATTCCGGCCCCGGTCGCGTTGCTGTTGAAACTCTATGTCAACGGCAAGCTCAACGATGGTGATCTTCTGGGGTAATCAACCCCAGCGAGATGGCCCTCACGACCGCCTGTTGCCGGGTGTTGACGTTGAACTTCTGGCGAATATTGCCCATATGGAAGTTCACCGTCGCCTCGGAACAGCCGGTGATTTTTGAAATTTCCCACGACGATTTGCCCACCATGACCCAGTTGAGCACCTCCAGCTCGCGCGGGGTCAGGCGCGGCGCCGCCTCCTGCACAGGCGGCGGACAGAAACGCACGCCCGACGCGTACGCATAATCCCGCACCAGCGCCAGATCGGGCAGCATGCTCGTGACGTCGCGCAGGAACGCATTATCCGCCGCCGTGTCGACGGCAAAACTCAGCAGGCCAAACTCCCCGTTCGGACCATGGATCGGAAACGTCACGCCGGCGCGGATGCCGTACGTGCACGCTTCTTCATACAGCGCGCGCTGGGCCGGGCTGCGGAAGATTTCCGGCTGCCAGATCAACGGCAAGGTGGTGGCGAGGCAATGGCTGACGACGGGATCGACATAGGCGAACCGCTCGGCGTCATAGCGTTCGCGCCATTTTGTCGGGTAATTGCTCTGTATAAATGCGTTCTCGAGCCGCGCGTGGCGCGAGCCCGACATGCCGAACAAGACCTTCTCGAATCCATAGTGGCGGCCGAGGGCGAACAGCGCTTCGCCCCAACTGGACGCGGTGTCGGTATGTAACAACTCGTCTAAATCGACGGTCTTCATGGATGCCTCGCGCTGTTTGAATGGGGTGTAATGACACCCCGCTATGCTAGTTGAGTTGTAACCAAAAAGCACGAAAAATTGGTCTTTTATTCATTATGGCAGAGCCATGACATTGGATCAGTTGTCGTTCCGATACATGTTGAACAACGCCCTCCATCGAATCGTGCGCCAGTCTTTACGACTTTCGAATATCCTCGCGCGAATTGTCCATTTAAAATTTCAAAAATGCAAGTTTATGGTGGATTCGTAACAATCCTGTCTGTCAGGCCATATGCATGCTTGACTTGACCGGACACGGGTGTATCGTTGCGTTTCCTTAGCATTTAACAATGCGCGTTGTCTGAAGACCATGCGCGCCAGCCCCCTTCCGCTTTCTCTTCGAGGATCTTTAGTCAATGAATAACATGACCGACATGGCTGAACAGCTCGATGTCAAGCTGCTGCTGTCCACGCTGATGGCGCTGAAAAAAGGCGACTTCTCGGTGCGCATGCCGTCCGACTGGACCGGCGTGTCCGGCAAGATCGCCGATACCTTGAACGACATCATCGAGACCAAGGAAAAAATGGTCGAGGCGGTCACCGAAGTGTCGCGCGTCGTGGGCCGCGAAGGTCATCTGACGCAGCGCGCCTCCGTGCCCGGCGTCGTGGGCGGCTGGTCCACCATCATCAGCTCGGTCAATACCCTGATCGACGACCTCGTGCGCCCGACGACGGAAATGGCGCGCGTCATCGGCGCCGTCGCGAAGGGCGATTTGTCGCAGACGATGGCGCTGGAAGTGGACGGCCACCCGCTGAAAGGCCAGTACCTGCGCGCGGCGACGACCGCGAACACGATGGTGGAACAGCTGTCGTCGTTCTCGTCCGAGGTGACGCGCGTGGCGCGCGAGGTCGGTACCGAGGGCAAGCTGGGCGGCCAGGCGTACGTCCCCGGCGTCGCGGGCACGTGGAAGGACTTGACGGACTCCGTGAACTCGATGGCGGGCAACCTGACGTCGCAGGTGCGTAACATCGCGGAGGTGACCACCGCCGTGGCGAACGGCGACTTGTCGAAGAAGATCACGGTGGACGTGCGCGGCGAGATCCTGCAGCTGAAGGACACCATCAACGTGATGGTGGACCAGCTCCGCTCCTTCGCGTCCGAGGTGACCCGCGTGGCGAGGGAGGTCGGTACGGAAGGCAAGCTCGGCGGCCAGGCCTACGTGCCTGGCGTCGCGGGCACGTGGAAGGACTTGACCGACAACGTGAACTTCATGGCGTCCAACCTCACGGGCCAGGTGCGTAACATCGCGGCCGTGACGACCGCGGTGGCGAACGGCGACCTCGGTAAAAAGATTACCGTGGACGTGAAGGGCGAGATCCTCGAGCTGAAGAACACCATCAACGTGATGGTGGACCAGCTGTCCTCGTTCGCATCGGAGGTGACCCGCGTCGCCAGGGAGGTCGGCACGGAAGGCAAGCTCGGCGGCCAGGCAATGGTGAAAGGCGTCGCGGGCACGTGGAAGGACTTGACGGACTCCGTGAACTCGATGGCAGGTAACCTCACGGGCCAGGTGCGTAACATCGCGGACGTGACGACCGCCGTGGCGAACGGCGACCTGTCGAAGAAGATCACGGTGGACGTGAAGGGCGAGATTCTCGAACTGAAGAACACCATCAACGTGATGGTCGACCAGCTGAACTCCTTCGCGTCCGAGGTGACCCGCGTGGCGCGTGAAGTGGGTACGGAAGGCAAGCTCGGCGGCCAGGCGAACGTGCCGGGTGTCGCGGGTACGTGGAAAGACCTGACGGACGGCGTGAACTCGATGGCGGGTAACCTGACGGCGCAGGTGCGTAACATCGCCGACGTGACGACCGCCGTGGCGAACGGCGACCTGTCGAAGAAGATCACGGTGGACGTGAAGGGCGAGATCCTGGAACTGAAGAACACCATCAACGTGATGGTGGACCAGCTGTCCTCGTTCGCATCGGAGGTGACCCGCGTGGCGCGCGAGGTGGGTACCGAGGGCAAGCTGGGCGGCCAGGCGTACGTGCCGGGCGTCGGCGGTACCTGGAAAGACCTGACGGATAACGTGAACTTCATGGCATCGAACCTGACGGGCCAGGTGCGTAACATCGCGGCGGTGACCACCGCCGTGGCGCGCGGCGACCTGTCGAAGAAGATCACGGTGGACGTGAAGGGCGAGATTCTCGAACTGAAGGACACCATCAACGTGATGGTGGACCAGCTGTCGTCATTCGCCTCCGAGGTGACCCGCGTGGCGCGCGAGGTGGGTACCGAGGGCAAGCTGGGTGGCCAGGCCAACGTGTCCGGTGTCGCGGGTACGTGGAAGGACTTGACGGAGAACGTCAACCAGCTGGCGGCCAACCTGACGAACCAGATGCGCGCGATCGGTGAAGTGGCGACGGCGGTGACGCGCGGCGACCTCTCGCGTTCCATCCAGGTGGAAGCGCGCGGCGAGGTGTCCTACCTGAAGGACAACATCAACGAGATGATCCGCAACCTGAAGGAGACGACGCAGAAGAACGCGCAGCAGGACTGGCTGAAGACCAACCTGGCGCGCTTCACCCGACTGCTGCAGGGCCAGCGCGACCTGCAGGCCGTGACGAAGCTGATCCTGTCCGAGCTGGCGCCGCTGGTCTCCGCGCACCACGGCGTGTTCTACATGATGGATTCGCAGGAAGCCGACGCGCGCCTGCGCATGATCGCGTCGTACGGCTACCGTTCGAGCAGAAAACTGCCGACGTCGTTCCTGCCGGGCGAAGGCCTCGTGGGCCAGTGCGCGCTGGAGAAGACCCGCATCTGGCTGACGGACGTCCCGCGTGACTACATCGTCGTGTCGTCCGGCCTCGGTTCCGCGCCGCCGACGAACATCGTCGTGCTGCCGATCCTGTTCGAACAGCAGGTCAAGGCCGTCATCGAGATCGCGTCGCTGGATCGCTTCACGGAAACCCACCTCTCCTTCCTCGACCAGCTGATGGAATCGATCGGCGTCGTGCTGAACACGATCGAGGCGAACAGCCGGACGGAATCGCTGCTGACCCAGTCGCAGTCGCTGGCGCAGGAACTGCAGCAGACGAACCAGGAGCTGGCGGAAAAGGCGCGCCTGCTGTCCGAGCAGAACATCGAGGTGGAACGCAAGAACCGCGAGGTGGAACAGGCGAAGCTGGCGCTGGAAGAAAAGGCCACGCAGCTGGCGCTGTCGTCGAAATATAAATCCGAGTTCCTGGCCAATATGTCGCACGAGCTGCGCACGCCGTTGAACTCGCTGCTGATCCTCGCGCAGCAGCTGTCCGACAACCCGGAAGGCAACCTGTCGTCCAAGCAGGTCGAATTCGCGAAGACGATCCACGGCTCCGGCTCCGACCTGCTGACCCTGATTAATGACATTCTCGACCTGTCGAAGATCGAGTCGGGTACGGTCACGCTGGACGTGTCGGAATACCGCTTCTCGAACCTGCGCAACTACGTGGACCGCACGTTCCGCCACATGGCCGAGGCGAAGCATCTCGGCTTCTCGGTGGAGCTGGCGGACAACCTGCCGACCGCGGTCATGACCGACACGACGCGCCTGCAGCAGGTCCTGAAGAACCTGCTGTCGAACGCGTTCAAGTTCACGAGCCACGGCAACGTGTCGCTGACGATCAGCCTCGTGACGAGCGGCTGGACGGCCGACCACCCGCACCTGCTGCATGCGGACGCCGTGCTGGCGTTCTCCGTGCGCGACACGGGCGTCGGCATCCCGGCCGACAAGCTGCAGCTGATCTTCGAGGCATTCCAGCAGGCCGACGGCTCCACCGCCCGCAAATACGGCGGCACGGGCCTGGGCCTGTCGATCTCGCGCGAACTGGCGCGTCTGCTGGGCGGCGAAATCCGCGTGGAGTCCACCGTGAACATCGGTTCCACGTTCACGCTGTACCTGCCGTACAACCGCGCGGGCTTCATCAACTACGAACAGACCCGCCAGCCGCAACCGGCACGCCTCGCGCCGCCGCAGCCGCAACCGTCGGCCCTGCCGGCACCCACGATGCTGCTGGAAGTGGAGCCGGAACCCGTCACCAGCGTCACCCTGCCCGACCCGTCGAACAGCCTGGTCGAATACGCGGCCATGCTGGACGACCGCGGCCTGATCGTGCCGGGCGACCCGTCCGTGCTGATCGTCGAGGACGACGAGCGTTTCGCCAAGACGCTGCTCGAATTCGCGCGCGAAAAGAACTTCAAGAGCATCGTCACGCACCGCGGCGATTCCGCGCTGTCCCTCGCCCGCGACTACCTGCCGTCCGCGATCCTGCTCGACATCGACCTGCCGGACATCGACGGCTTCACGGTGCTCGACCGCCTGAAACGCGACCCGAGCACACGCCACATCCCCGTGCACGTGATGTCGTCGCTGCGCGAGCGCGAGCGCGCCCTGCGCCAGGGCGCGATCTCGTACATCAACAAGCCCGTGAGCCGCGAGATGCTGCAGGAAGAATTCAAGCGCATCCAGAAATTCCTCATGGGCGGCAAGCGTTCGCTGCTCGTCGTCGAGGACGACATGGCGCAGCGCGAATCGATCGTCGGCCTGATCGGCGATTCCGACGTGCGCATCGTGACGGCGGAAGACGGCAAGGCGGCGCTGGAGGCGCTGGCGCAGCAGCACTTCGATTGCATGGTGCTGGACCTCACGCTGCCCGACATCTCCGGCTTCGACCTGCTCGACCAGATCGGCAAGCAGCAAGCGTTGCGCGACCTGCCGATCGTGATCTACACGGCGCAGGAACTGTCGCGCAAGGAGGTCACGAAGCTGAAGCGCTATGCCAAGACCATCGTCGTCAAGGATGCGCGCTCGCCGGAACGCCTGCTCGACGAGACCGCGCTGTTCCTGCACCGCTCGCAGGCCAGCCTGCCGGAGACGCAGCGCCGCATGCTGGAAGAGATCCACGCGGCGGACGGCGGCCTCGCGGGCCGCAAGGTCCTCATCGTCGACGATGACCTGCGCAACATCTTCGCGCTGTCGTCGCTGCTGGAGCGCCAGCAGATGCAGGTGCTGTTCGCCGAGAACGGCCGCGACGGCATCGAGGTGCTGGAAAAGGACCCGGCCATCGAGATCGTCCTCATGGACATCATGATGCCGGAGATGGACGGCTACGACACGATGCGCGCCATCCGCCGCATCCCGAAGTTCAAGTCGCTGCCGATCATCACGCTGACCGCGAAAGCGATGAAGGGTGACCGCGACAAGTGCATCGCCGCGGGTGCGTCCGACTACATCACCAAGCCGGTCGACGTCGCCCAGCTGCTGTCGATGATGCGCGTCTGGTTGCACTGATGACGTCCGTAGCGAATACCTGGACCGGCCTCGCGGCCGGGCTGGCGGTCGAGGAGCTGGAAACGGAGCTGCTGCTGGAGGCACTGTTCCAGCGCTACGGCCACGAGTTCCGCGGCTACGACCGGGCGTACCTGCGCCGGCGGCTGGGCGACGCGATGCGCGGTCATGGCGCCGCCACCTTGTCCGGCCTGCAGGAAAAGGTATTGCACGCCCCGCTTGCTGCGTCCGCGCTGCTGCGCATGCTGGCGCCGCAGCCCGTCGACCTGTTCGAGAACACGGGCCACACGCAGCGCCTGCGCACCGTGCTGGCGCCGTCGCTGCGCGCGTGGCCCGTGCCGCGCGTATGGCTGGCGGAATGCGCGGGCGTCGGCGAAGCGTGGGGTCTCGCCATCGTGCTGGCGGAAGAAGGCGTGCTGGGCAAGCTGGACATCCACGCGACCCTCGCCAACGAGGAACTCGTGGCCGAGATGCAGGACGCGTGGCTGCCCGTGGCCGAGCTGGACGCCGCGCAGACCCGCTACGCCGCGAGGGGCGGCCATGCCGCGCTGTCGACGTACTTCGAAGTGCGCGACGGCCAGGCGCGCCTGCAGCCGCAGCTGCGCCGGCGCATCACGTGGTCGCAGTACAACCTCGTGACGGATGCGTCGTTCAACGAATTCCAGGCGATCCTGTGCTGCGGCGCGCTGTCCGACTTCGGGCCCGTGCTGCGCCAGCGCGTGCTGCGGCTGTTCCACGACAGCCTCGCGCGCTTCGGCGTGCTGTGCCTGGACCGGCCGCTGGCCGTGTCGGATGCGTATGCGGGGACGTACCAGGCGATCGAGGGGGATCGGCCGTGGTACAAGCGGGTTGGATAGCAGACTGGCGTCATCCCCGCGAAAGCGGGGATCCATGCTGAGGTTCCGAAGTCGCAAAGATATCGAACCCTGAAGCTCAGTATGGGTTCCCGCTTCCGCGGGAACGACGACTCATACGATCCGGGCGCTCGGCCGCTCCGCAATCCTGTCCCGCCACGCCTGCAAATTCGTCAGCCCCTCGTCCGAGGGCCTGAACTTCATCAGCCCGCGCGCAAACTCCAGCGCGCAGAACCCCGTGATGTCGGCGATCGTGAAGCGCTCGCCCGCCAGGAAATCGCGGTCCGACAGCACGCCGTCGAGCCAGCGCGCAGTCTCGCGCACCTTGGCGCCCTGCGCCGCGCCGAAGTCGGGAAACTGCGGCTGTTCCAGCGGCGCGAGGCCCGGATGCGTGTGGCGCACGCAGTTGGCGATGCGCAGGAACAGCTGCAGCTCGCAGCGGCGGTCCATCATCTCGATGAACGCGCGTTCCTCGAAGTCCTCGCCCATCAGGTTCGGGTTCGGATACTTCCCCTCCAGGTAAGTACAGATGGCGCGCGTCTCCGCCAGCGTGCGCCCGTCGGGCAGTTCCAGCACGGGCACCTGCGCCATCGGATTGAGCTGGGCGAACGCCTCGCTGCGGTGCTCGGCCTTGCCCAGGTCGATCTGCACCGTGGCGATGTCGGTGATGCCCTTCTCGGCCATGAACATCAGGACGCGGCGCGGGCTCGGCGCGCGGGTGCTCGTGTACAGTTTCATCCAGCGTCTCCTCATTCGATTGGCGCCGCCGATCATAACGCATCCTGTCCTTTTGCTCATTTGACAGCGTGCGCCGTTTAACCGTAGATTCCCGGCTTGGCCGCGCGCGTCCATCCGACATCACGCGCGGGTCCGACATACATACACGACAGGATTTCCATGCACCGCAAGCTGCTTTCCGCCGCCGTCGCCCCAGCTTTTACCCTTGCTCTGGCGACCGCACCCTTTCACGTCGGCGCCGCGCCTACCCGCGCAAGCGCGACGGCGAACGCCGACACCACCACGCAACTGCCGCGCGGCGTCGTCCCGACGCATTACCAGGTCGCGCTGACGCCGGACGCCGCCAACGCCTCGTTCGGCGCCCGCGCCGTCGTCACGATCAACGTGGCCAAGGCCACCAGCACGATCACGCTGAACGCGGCCGAGCTGAAATTCTCGAAAGTGACGCTGGCACCGGCGGCCGGCGGCGCCGGACGCGAAGCCTCGGTCGCCGTCGACAACGATGCCCAGACCGCCACGTTCACGTTCGCCCAGCCGATCGCACCCGGCATGTACCGCCTGGCGATGGACTACACGGGCGCGATCGGCACGCAGGCCGTCGGCCTGTTCTCGCTGGACTATCCCGGCGCGGACGGCAAGCAGCAGCGCGCGCTGTACACGCAGTTCGAGAACTCGGACGCGCGCCGCATGATCCCATCCTGGGACGAGCCCGCGTACAAAGCCAGCTTCGCGCTGGACGTGGTCGTGCCGGCCGCCCAGATGGCGGTCAGTAACATGCCGGCGACGAAGACGGAGACCCTGCCGGACGGCCGCAAGCGCGTGAGTTTCGCGACCACGCCGAAGATGTCGACCTACCTGCTGTTCTTCGCGCTCGGCGACTTCGAGCGCGCGGCCGCGAAGGTGGACGGCACGGAGATCGGCGTCGTCACCCGCCGCGGCGCGGTGCCGCAGGCGAAGTTCGCGCTCGATGCGTCGCAGGCCATCCTGCGCGAATACAACGATTATTTCGGCGTACGCTACCCGCTGCCGAAGCTGGACAACGTGGCCGGCGCGGGCCGCAGCCAGTTCTTCAGCGCGATGGAAAACTGGGGCGCGATCTTCACGTTCGAATACGCGCTGCTGCTCGACCCCGCGATCGCCACGCAGCACGACCGCGAAGAGATCTTCGCCACCGCCGCGCACGAGATGGCGCACCAGTGGTTCGGCGACCTCGTGACGATGCGCTGGTGGGACGACCTGTGGCTCAACGAAGGCTTCGCATCGTGGATGGAGAGCCGCACGACCGCGCGCCTGCATCCGGAATGGAACACGCACCTGGGCGCCGTCGGCGTGCGCGAAAGCGCGATGCGGCGCGACTCCGTCGCCGGCACGCACCCCGTCGTGCAGCACGTGGAGACGGTCGAACAGGCCAACCAGGCCTTCGACGAGATCACGTACTCCAAAGGCGAATCCGTCATCCGCATGCTGGAAGCGTATGTGGGCACGAACGCGTGGCGCAACGGCGTGCGCGCGTACATGAAGGCGCACGCGTACGGCAACACGGTGTCGGACGACCTGTGGAAGCAGATCGAGAAGGCGGCCGGCAAGCCCGTCACCGCGATCGCCCACGATTTCACGTTGCAGCCGGGCGTCCCGCTGATCAAGGTGGGCGAGCCGGCGTGCCGGAACAATGCGACCACGGTGGCGCTGACGCAGGCCGAATTCACGCGCGACCGCGCCGACAAGGTGCCACTGGCCTGGCGCGTGCCCGTGATCGCGCAGATCGCCGGCAGCACAAGGGGGACCACGAAGCAGGCGAGCACGCTCGTCACGGGCGGCAAAGGCACGATCACGATCCCCGGCTGCGGCGCCGTCATCGTCAACGCGGGCCAGAGCGGCTACTACCGCACGCTGTACTCCTCCGCCGATTTCGCCCAGCTGGCCACGCGCTTCGCCAGCCTGGCGCCGATCGACCAGATCGGCCTGCTGGCCGACAGCAGCGCCCTGGGCCAGGCCGGCCTGCAGCCCGCGTCCGACGTGCTGGACCTCGTGCAGGCGACGCCCGCCGGCGCCGATCCGGCCGTGTGCGG